>NZ_JARBDC010000081.1:0-36945 GCF_036577625.1 Paenibacillus sp. GYB003
TAGACGACCAGGTTGATAGGTTCGGGGTGGAAGCGCAGCAATGCGTGCAGCTGACGAATACTAATCGGTCGAGGGCTTATCCAAAACATCGTTTCACTCGTTCGTTTCGCATTCAGTTTTCAGGGAGCAATAGAGCACCGACAAGCCGCGTCTTCAAGACGCGGTTTTTTGTTTTTCTTGCGCTGGAACGACAAAAAGCCCGAGCGAAACGGGCTTACTGAACGTAATAAGAAGTATCGGCTGCATTAATTTTAAGCAGCCCCGGTTTTTTGACATGCCGCAGCATGAAAAAAATCCAGTACCGGGGAAGCAAGTACCAAATATGAAGGGCAAGCAGCGCCGACCAATGCGCTTCCCCGATCCACGGATACAGACAGCACACAACGGCGCAGCCGATCCACAGCAGCTGATGATGGATGAGGATGACGATCCGGAGCGGAACATGCTGCTCGGGCAGCAACCCGAGCCACGGAAATCGCCAACCGTAAGACCAAGGGCTGCGCTGATCGGGAACGAGCAGCCTCGTATACAAAGCGGCGAGCGCGCTGTACAGCAAAGGAAGCAGCAGCAGTCCTCCCGCGAATGAGGCGAGCACGTAAACGGACGTGGACGCCGCCCACAAGACGGCCGCCGGCAGCAGCAGCAGCCCGTAAAGCAGCAGCGGCAGCGGACGGTGCCGCACTTTTTTCACGAGCGTGAAGTTATAGATCGTGGAGTCTTTGTCCAACCGGTGCAAGCGAAAACCTCCCGACAAGAAGGCCTGCCCGTCCTGCGTCGTACCGGACCGGCCATTAGTCTCTATTATAATGCGATCGCCCCGCACGCAAAAGCATTTTCTCGCCCCGCTCGGCTGTTCGCGTCACGGAGGCACCATTCGCCCAGCCGTCACATACGTTAATGCATAACCTTCGCCATCCAAAAGTCCGATTAACGGTAAAAAATTTTAAAAAATCGGCCTATTCTAGTTTAAGAGAATAGAAAATGTGGCATACTGGTAGAGAAAAGGCGGTGAATTGAATGGAACAAACGGAACAACAGCAAGAAACGCTTCTGAATACGTGCATCATTTGCGATCATCCGAAGCCGTACGGCATCATGATTTGCTCCGAATTCATATGCGACGAATGCGAAGCGGAAATGGTGAAGACGGACGTACTCGACGCGAAATATCCTTTTTTCATTCATCGGATGAACAAGATTTGGTATAAAATGAACGCGTAAAGCGTGCGATAGCTTCAAATTGCGGCAAAGGTCTTTCTTTCGCGGAAGAGGCCTTTTTTGCTTTTTCGGGATCCTTTCTTGTATTGTTGTAGAAGCGGAACAATCGCAAGGAGGGATCGCCATGGACGAACGAACGATGCCGCTGCTGGGCGCGCTTTTACGGCATAAGCGGTCGGCCCATACGGCGCTGCACGTGCCGGGACACAAGTCGGGCAAAGGGGTGCAGCCGGCCGCCGACATTTTGCGCGAGCTGATGACGATCGATTTGACGGAGCTTACCGGATTGGACGATTTGCACGCTCCGGAAGGCGTGATCGACGAGGCGCAGCGGCTTGCGGCGGCGTGCTTCGGCGCGGAGGAGACGCTTTTTCTCGTAAACGGCAGCACGGTCGGCAACATCGCCGCGATTTTATCGCTGTGCATGCCCGGAGACGTATTGCTCGTGCAAAGAAACGCGCATAAGTCGGTCATTCACGGTTTGATGCTGGCCGGAGCGAAAGCGGTATTTCTGGCGCCGCGTCACGATGCGGAATCGGGACTGCCGGGCGGAGTGGCCGCGGAGGAGCTGGAGCTCGCGTTGCGGCGCTATCCGGACGCCAAAGGCGTTTTCATTACAAATCCGAACTATTACGGCATGGGGGGCGACGTGCGCCGGTTGGCCGATCTCGCGCATGCCTACGGGAAGCCCCTGATCGTCGACGAAGCTCACGGAGCGCATTACGGATTTCATCCGGACGTGCCGCCGTCGGCGCTGCAGGGCGGCGCGGACCTAGTCGTCCAATCGACGCATAAAATGCTCACCGCCATGACGATGGGCGCGATGCTGCATATGCAGGGCGGCCGAATCGACCGCGACATCGTGAAGCAGCGGTTATCGATGCTGCAAAGCTCGAGTCCTTCGTACCCGATCATGGCGTCGCTCGATGCCAGCCGGCAGTTGGTCCAGACGGAAGGGCGAACGTGGCTGGAACGCGGGCTGCATGCCGTCGGCCGACTGTACGCCGCTCTTGCGCAGCGGCCGTGGTATCGTTCGATCGCCGGCGCTCCGACGCCCGCATACGAAACGAAGGATCCGTTCAAGGTCGCGGTTTCGGATGCGACCGGTACGTTGGACGGGTTTCGGCTGCGCGACGAGCTGGAGAAGAAAGGCATCATGCCGGAAATGGCCGATCCCCGTTATGTGCTGCTTGCGTTCAGTCCGGCTTCGGATGAAGAGGACGCCGAACGGACGGCCGACGCGTTGGAACGGATTGCCGACGAGTACGGACTGCCGGGCAAGACGACTGCGCGGCCGCGCTCGGATGACGGGGCAAGCTTCGTGTATCCGGGCGGCTGCTCGGAGCCGGTCGCCTTCGGGCTCGACAATCGCGCGGAAACGATGCCGGTACCGGTTGCCGAAGCCGCGGGCAAACTGGCGGGCGAAATGGTGATTCCGTATCCGCCCGGAATTCCGGTATTGTATGCCGGCGAGCGGATAACCGAAGAAACGGCGCGTTATTTGCGAAGCTTGTCCGAGAGGGGCGCCCGTTTTCAAGGTGCGACCGACCCCAAGCTCCATACGATTCGCATACGGTTGCGATGACGATCCGGCAGGAAACGGAGATGCGGGCAACGAATTGAATGAATAAGCCGAAAACGATGCGGATAGGAGAACGGTAGTGACGAACAAAGGCGTATTTATTACAGTCGAGGGCGGAGAAGGGGCCGGAAAGACGTCGGCCGTCCGTTCCATGGAGACGATTTTGCAAAAACACGGCTTCGAGACGGTCGTCACCCGCGAGCCGGGCGGCATTCCGATCGCGGAGCAAATTCGCGAGGTCATTCTGGACCGGCGCAACACGGAAATGGACGGCCGAACGGAAGCGCTGCTGTATGCGGCGGCGAGGCGGCAGCATCTCGTCCAGAAAGTGATTCCGGCTTTGCGCGAAGGGAAGGCGGTGCTGTGCGACCGTTTTATCGACAGCAGCCTGGCTTATCAAGGCTATGCCCGCGGACTCGGGATCGACGAAGTGTTGGACATCAACCGGTTCGCGATCCGGGACACGATGCCGGATTTGACTTTGTTCCTCGACGTGACCCCGCGAATCGGGCTCGAACGCATTCAGTCGAATCGGCAGCGCGAGGTCAATCGGCTCGATTTGGAAGCACTCGCCTTTCACGAGCGCGTTCGCGAAGGGTATAGGCTGCTGCTGCAGCGGTACCCCGACAGAATCGTGCGAATCGACGCCGATCGTCCGGAGGCGGACGTCGTTCGCGATTTAAACGATGCGATGGTCGAGCGGTTGGGGCTGCGGGCCGGCGGCTGGAACAATCGGTAGCGAAATGGTGTATAATAGAAGGAAGCTGCACCTTCCGGGAAAAACCGGAGTTTCCATTCAATAGATGCATCCAATGGCATTGTAAACGTTTTCTTTTCGATTGTGATATACTGGATGCAGGTGCCGTGCAGCCTAAACCGATATCAAGGAGGTAATGCTTATGAAGCTTGTCATTGCGGTCGTTCAGGATAAAGATAGCAACCGTCTGTCGAATGCGCTCGTCAAGGAAGGGTTTCGCGCGACCAAGCTGGCCAGTACGGGCGGATTTTTGAAAGCCGGCAATACGACGTTCATGATCGGGATCGAGGACGAACGGATCCATGAAGTATTCCAAGTGATCAAGGCGAACTGCAAAGTGCGCGAGCAGCTCGTTACGCCCGTTTCGCCGATGGGCGGCACGACCGATTCGTACATTCCGTTCCCGGTCGAAGTGCAGGTCGGCGGCGCCGCCGTATTCGTTTTGCCGGTAGAACGGTTCGAGCATTTCTAAAAGCGATTCCCTATATAAAGGAAGGAAAAACGTACCGTGAAAATCAATCCCGGCTTGCGTCCGTTCGGCAAGCAGCTCCCGCTGGCCGACAGTCCGGCGGCACCGCCGGTCGCCTCCAAAAGCTTCTCCGACATGCTGAACCAGCAAAACGGCAAAGCGGATGCCGAGCAGCTGCAGCGGATGCTTCAACAGATTCAGCTGCAAGGCGAACGGCTGAGCAAATCGATGACGGTTCGCGAGCTGCGCGCCTACAAGCTGCTCGTGAAGCAGTTTCTGGAAAGCACCGTTCGCAAAGGAGTCGGCATTAAAGATACGACCGGATGGGACCGCCGCGGACGCACCAAACGGTATAAGCTGCTCGAAGAAATCGATCGGCACTTGACCGCGCTCGCCGACGATCTGCTCGAAACGGAAGAAGGCAAAATCGAGCTGCTCGGCAAAGTCGGCGAAATTCGCGGGCTGCTGATCAACTTGTTTTATTAACGACTGTTCCCCGAAAGGATGTTGCTTTTCGGGGGAGTTTCCGTCAAGATGGAGAGAACCGAGATGAACTTTCAAACGATACCGGGACAAGCGAGGGCGAAACGGCTGCTGCAAAACGGCCTGCGTTCGAACAAGCTGTCCCATGCCTATATATTCGCCGGTCCGTCCGGCAGCGGCAGGAAAGAAACGGCCAGGGCATTCGTCGCGGCGTTGTTTTGCAGCCGGAACGCGGACGACGCCTGCGGGGAATGTCTCGCCTGCCGCAAGCTGGCGCACGGCAACCATCCCGATCTGTACTGGGTCGAGCCGGACGGAGCGACCATCAAAATCGATCAAATTCGCGAGCTGCAGCAGCAGTTTGCTTACCGTTCGTCCGGTTCGGGCACGAAAGTGTACGTGCTGAACGAAGCGGACCGAATGACGGTTCAGGCGGCGAACAGCCTTCTGAAATTTTTGGAGGAGCCGCAAACGCCGACGATCGGCATTCTTATAACGGAGAACGGACAAGCTCTCCTGCCGACGATCCAGTCCCGCGCCCAATGGGTGCAATTTTATCCGCTGCCTCCGGAACAGATGAAGCAGACGCTGCTGGCCGAAGGTCTCGCTCCGGAGCTCGTGGGCGTCGCCGTTCGGCTTGCGGCCGGAGTGGAGGCGGCACGCGCGCTTATCCAAATAAATTGGTTTGCAGAAACGAGAAACGTGATGATACAATTAATGAAGGATCTTGCCGCCAGGCAGCCTTTTATCGTCTCCGTTCAGCAGAAGGTGATGAAATCCGAAGTCGCCGAACATTTGGACACGCTGTTCGATATGATTATGTTGTGGTACAAAGACCTGATTCATGTATTGCACGGTTCGAAATCAAGCATCGTTTATATAGATCAGGAGGACACGTTGGCGAAGCTGGCCTTTACGCGGGATACGGGCGATTGGGTCGGCTGCATGGAGCAGGCGGTTCAGGCGCGCAAACGTCTGCGTTCCAACGCGAACGCGCAGCTTGTCCTGGAGCAATTTCTGATCGCGGTCAAGTAAGCCGGGTATCGCTTACGAAGTAAACTTTGCATCCGCAAAGTTCTCAGGAGGGGAGCAGGTGTACAACGTCGTAGGAGTCCGTTTCAAGAAAGCGGGCAAAGTATATTATTTCGATCCGTCGGATCTGCCTATACATCAAGAGGACGCGGTCATCGTCGAAACGGCCCGTGGCGTCGAGTACGGCAAAGTCGTAATCGGTAAACGCACCGTCGGGGAATCCGATGTCGTCCTTCCTTTAAAAAGAGTGATTCGCGTCGCCGACCAGACGGACGCCAGGCTTGTCGAAGACAACAAGAACGCGGCCCGAGGCGCGATGGCGACCTGCCAGGAGAAAATAAAGGAACATCAGCTGAAAATGAAGCTGGTGGACGTTGAATATACGTTCGATCGCAACAAAATCATTTTTTACTTTACGGCGGAAGGCCGCATCGACTTCCGCGAGCTGGTCAAAGATTTGGCCGGCATTTTCCGGACGCGCATCGAGCTGCGCCAAATCGGCGTGCGGGACGAAGCCAAAATGCTCGGCGGCATCGGTCCTTGCGGACGCATCTTGTGCTGCTCCTCGTTTCTCGGCGATTTCGAGCCGGTTTCGATCAAAATGGCGAAAGACCAAAATTTATCGCTCAATCCTACGAAAATATCCGGGCTGTGCGGCCGGTTGATGTGCTGTCTCAAATACGAGCACGACCAATACGAAAGCGGCAAGCAGGAAATGCCGAAAGTCGGCAGCGTCGTCATCACGTCGATGGGCAACGGCAAAGTCGTCAGCTTGAACGTGGAAAACCGGACGGTGAAGGTGCAATTGTTCGATTCGGGCAAAGTCGAGCTGATGCCTTGCGACGATGTCGTGGAACAAGATTAACCGATAGCTTCGGCGCTCGAGGTGCAGACGTGGAAAAAAAGGACTTGTTTACGCAAATGCATCAGCTGGAAGAGCAGATGGGCGGCATGCATCAAACGATCGGTTCTTTGAAGCAGGAAGTCGTCCGATTGCTTGAAGAAAATAAAAGACTCAGCATCGAAAACCAGCAGCTGCGCAAGCTGCTTCGCCGGGAAGGCGAGGCGGGGGAGCTTCCCGCGAGCGACCAGCCGGAGAAATCCGCCAAAGAGACGCCGGCCGTCGGAGAAGGCTACGAAAATTTGGCCCGGCTGTACGCGGAAGGATTTCATATATGCAACGTGCATTACGGACATTTGCGAACGGAGAAAGATTGTCTGTTCTGCCTTTCGTTTTTGAACAAATAGGTCGGCTGGAAACAAACCGTACCGTAGAGACCGTGTTCGGAAGGCCGTCAACCGGCGGCGGCCCGAACCGCTCTACGGTTTTTTCGCCCTTGCCGCGGAGAGGAGATACCGGAACGACATGGAGACGAACACGCCCGGGCTGAAGCCCGGCGAACGGCTCGACGATTTGCTGACGCACGATTTGCGGATTATTCAAAGCGACGACGTATTCAGCTTCTCGCTGGACGCCGTGCTGCTCGCCCGATTTTGCAGCGTGCCGCCGCGCGGGCGAATCGCCGACTTATGCACCGGCAACGGCGTCATCCCGCTGCTGCTCGCCACGCGCGGAAACGCCGAAGTCGTCGGCGTCGAAATTCAAGAGCGGCTGGCCGATATGGCTTCGCGCAACGTCGATATCAACCGATTGAACGGACGCATCCGAATCATTCATGACGATTTGAAACAAGTCCATGAAAAGCTCGGCTACGGGCAATTCGACCTTGTAACCGTCAATCCGCCGTATTTGCCCGTCGCTTCCGGCGACCGTAAAACGAACCCGTTTATCGCGGCCGCCCGGCACGAGCTGTTCTGCACGTTGGACGACGTGCTTGCCGCGTGCAGCCGGCTCGTGCGAACGGGGGGGAAGGTGGCCATGGTGCATCGTCCGGCGCGACTGGCGGAAATTATCGGCGGCATGCAGAAATACCGGCTCGAGCCGAAACGGATGCGCTTCGTTCATCCGCGCCAAGGCCAGGAGGCGAACATGGTGCTCGTCGAAGCGATACGCGACGGCAAGCCGGAGCTTCGCGTACTGCCGCCGCTGATCGTCCACGAGGGCGGGAGTTATTGTCAAGAGCTGCTTGACGTATACTATGGGCGCGCGGCCGAGTTGACGTCCGATCGGCCGGAGCCGGCGGAAGCCGCGAAAGGAGAAGGTCGATGAGCGCACAAATCCAAAAAAGCTATGAGTCCCGGGACGGGCAAGGGACGCTGTATCTGGTCGCCACGCCGATCGGCAACCTGGAGGACATGACGTTTCGCAGCGTGCGCATTTTGCGGGAGGTCGACTGCATCGCCGCCGAGGATACGCGGCAAACGCGAAAGCTGCTCACCCATTTCGACATACCGACGAGGCTCGTCAGCTATCACGAGCATAACAAGCAGGCAAGCGGACCGGAGCTGATCCGGCTGATCGGGGAAGGCCGCTCGATCGCCCTCGTGAGCGACGCCGGGATGCCGGCGATTTCCGATCCGGGCTACGATTTGGTGCGGCTTGCGGTCGAAGCGGGCATTGCGGTCGTGCCGGTTCCCGGAGCGAACGCGGCTTTGTCGGCGCTTATCGTATCGGGCTTGCCGACGGAACGATTTTTGTTCGCCGGTTTTTTGCCGCGGGACAAAAAGAAGCTGAAGGACGAGCTGGAACGGCTCGGACGCGTACAGGCGACGCTGCTGTTTTACGAATCGCCGCATCGGATCGTAAAAACGCTGCAGGCGATGCGGGACGTGTGGAACGATGCGCCGATCGCCGTCGTTCGCGAGCTGACGAAGCGCTACGAAGAAATCGTCCGCGGCACGATCGCCGAATGTCTGGAGCTGCTGCAAACGAAGGAAACGATCGGGGAATACTGCTTGGTCGTCGACCGGAACGAAGCCGAGGCATGGTCCGGCGAAGCGGACGGCCCCTGGTGGGAAGGGCTTACGATCGAGGAGCACGTAGACCGTTACGAGCGGGATACCGGCGATCGGAAAGAAGCAATGAAGCGGGCCGCCGCCGACCGGGGAGTGAGCAAGCGGGATATTTACGGCGCGCTCGTACGGAAGTGAAAAAAAAGATCCCCATGCGCAACGCCATCACATCGCGCCTGGGGATTACAGAGGAGATATATAAAGGTTAGAATTAACTTTGTCCGTATTTCTATTATAACCGATAATTCCGATTTTGTCTTTTAATTTGTCATAGAATTATAAATTTCTGCTAATTCGGCCAGACATTCTTTGCTGATCATTTTTCCTTTGAAATAGACGAGGTTGTCGGCGTTGCCCGTAAAGATGCAGGCGGGCTCGTATTTTTTGAGCATGATCCGCTCGCCGTCCACATAAATTTCGAGCGCGTCCTTCTCTCCGATTCCAAGAGTACGGCGAAGCTCTATCGGAATGACGACGCGTCCGAGTTCGTCAACTTTGCGTACAATACCTGTAGATTTCATCATGGTGCGCAGCTCCTCTCGATTATTCGTCATAATTCGACATTGTTTTCGACTTTAATCATACCAACGATTCCCATAACAGTCAATCGCATTTGAAACGTTTGGAAAAGGATTGACGCGCGCGAATTATTTGTAAATTGTAAAAGGTGTTGGTGCGAGCGGGTTTTCATAACGGTATGTATCGGCGCTGTCAACATAACTCGACATTATGGGTAAGAACAGAATAACAGAGCGATGATCGATTTGGAAGTCAAAAAGTGAATGATTTTCGACAATTAGCTGAAAGTTATGTCGAAGTTCGGCGGTTTTCAGCGGAAGTTTGTCGAAACTTCTTAACTTTCCATGTTCATAAGGTTGTTTTCGCGCCGATAGTATATACTTAAACTAGCAACGCTTCTATATATAAGGAAGCCTCTTCGCAAAAGCGACGCTCGAATCGAGCGAACTTGCCCTTACGGAGGTCGGGTATGGCTGCGCAATTAAGGGAAGAGAAAGTGTTCAAGGATCCGGTGCACAAATACATATACGTACAGGACGAAACGATCTGGAATTTAATCAATACGAAGGAATTTCAACGGCTTCGCCGGATTCGCCAGCTCGGCACTTCGTTCATGACGTTTCACGGCGCCGAACACAGCCGGTTTTCCCATTCCCTCGGCGTATACGAAGTCGCCCGGCGGATCATATCGCAGTTCGAACGCAACGGCTATGCCGACTGGCCGAAGGAAGAACGGCTGCTCTGCCTGTGCTCGGCGCTGCTTCACGACATCGGACACGGTCCTTTCTCGCATTCGCTCGAGCAGGTGTTCGGCACGAGCCACGAGGACTGGACCTGCAAGCTCGTGCTCGGCGATACCGAGGTGAACCGCGTGCTGTCCGCAGCCGATCCGGAGCTGCCGAAAAAAGTGTCGGACGTCATCTGCAAATCGTACGGCAAAGAAATCGTCGTCAGCCTGATCTCGAGTCAGCTCGATGCCGATCGGATGGATTATTTGCTCCGCGACGCTTATTATGCGGGCGTCAATTACGGTACGTTCGATCTGGAGCGCATTTTGCGGGTCATCCGTCCGTACAAAGGACATATCGTCGTGAAAGAAAGCGGCATGCATGCGATCGAAGACTATTTGATGTCGCGATATCAGATGTATTGGCAAGTATATTTTCATCCCGTTACGCGCAGCTCGGAAATCGTCCTCCGTAAAATATTCGAAAGGGCGAAAAAGCTTTATGGGGACAGCGGGTACGATTTCCGTTTTTTGTTAGGTCCGCTCGCGAAGCTGCTGGAGGGCGAGATGACCGTCGAAGATTACGCGGAGCTGGACGAAGCATACGTACAGATGACGATCAAGCAGTGGAGCAAGGAGCCGGATCCGATTTTGGCCGATCTGTGCGCCAGGTTTATGCACCGCAGGCTGTTTCAATATGTGGCGTTGGATAAAGTCGACGAATCGCTGGAAGCCGAATTGCGTGCGGGTATGCTTGCTTGCGGAATCGATCCGGATTATTATATGGGGATCGATTATTTGACCGACTTGCCTTACGACGTATACCGGCCCGGGGACGAAGAGGAAAGTTTGCCGATATGGCTGTTGGACGGGCAGGAACGCCTCGCGGAAATATCCCGAAAGTCCGACATTATCCGATCGATCGGCAGCATACACGGAGGCAAGCACCATATTTACTTTCCGGCCGAGCCGCTGCGCGACAAGCGCGACCGATTGCCGGCCGGGCTGCGGGACGTACTGCGGCTGGACGGGTAAGGCCGGACCGCTCCTTACTAAGGTTACGGGCATCGGTCCGCTTCGGTTCGATCGCGCAAGGATGTAACGTCAAAAAAAAAAGCGCCGCTTGTGGCGGCGAAAAAATAAGCACGGAGGCAACCATGTTAACGGACACGCATACGCATTTGAACGTGCGCCAATTCGACGCCGATCGGGACGACGTGATCGAGCGGGCGAGACAGAACGGCGTCAGCCGGATCATCAACATCGGCTTCAACCGCGAAACGATCCCGTCGTCGATCGAGCTGACGGAACGGTACGAGTTTATTTATTCGACGGTCGGCTGGCATCCGCAGGATGCGATCGATATGAAGGCGGACGACCTGGACTGGATCGAAGAGCTTTGCGCCAAAGACAAAGTGGTGGCGATCGGGGAAATCGGCCTCGATTATTACTGGGACACGTCGCCGAAGGACGTCCAGCATCGCGTGTTCCGCGAGCAAATCCGCCTCGCCCGGCGGCTCGGCATGCCGATATCGATCCATAACCGGGACGCCCATCACGACGTCGTTCAGCTGCTGAGAGAAGAAAAAGCCGAGGACGTGGGCGGGGTCATGCACTGTTTTTCGGGAAGCTGGGAAACGGCCAAGCTGTGCCTGGACATGAACTTTTACATTTCGTTCGGCGGCCCGATCACGTTCAAAAACGCCAAGCAGCCGAAGGACGTTTTGGCGCAGGTGCCGCTCGACCGACTGCTTCTCGAGACCGACGCTCCTTATCTGACCCCGCATCCGCACCGGGGCAAACGGAACGAAACCGGCTATGTCCGGCTTGTGGCGGAAGCGGCGGCGGAGATCAAAGGGATGTCGCTCGAGGAAATCGCCCGAATAACGTCGGACAATGCGACGCGGCTGTTTCAACTGCAAAATTAATGAAAATTTTAAAAATCCCCCTCGGCGGCCGGACGCGATAAGCGTTTTTGGGCCAAGCCGAGCGGGGATTTTTCGTTAACCCTTGCATGATGTCTGCTTCGCGTCTTCGCCTTTACCGCTTGTCCTTCGCGGAGCGGCCGCCGCGCGAGCGAAAGGCGAAAGCGGCTGCTCCGCCGATCAGCGGCAGAGCCGGCAGCCACGGCGCGAATACGTCCGGCCGGAACATCGGCAGCGCCAGCAGCGCCGCTTGCGCAAGCTGCGCCGCCAGCGCGACCCGGGCGGCCGCCGCCGGTCTTTGCGCCGCCGGAATCGGATAAAGCGCCGGCCAGACGGAATGCCGGTGAAACCGGACGAGCGCGGACAGCTGAACGTGCGTCACGACGAGAAACAGCGCGTATACGCCCGCGAACAGCCATGTGCCCTTCACGGCGAGCAGGATGATAAGCGCAAGCAGCGTCAGCCTCGTCATAATGCCGAACAGCTCCGAGCGAAGCAGCGTCAGCGCGTACAAATAGCGGAACGCGTTGTCCTTCCGCAGCGGGAGCAGGTTCGCAAGCCGGGACAGCAGGCGCCGCGGCTTTACACGGTTCGGCAAATCGTCGACGTCGACGAACCAGTTGAAAAACAGCAGCAGCGTCGTGCGATGACTGGCTTCCTTCAACCGCAAATACGGCCAGTTGACGGGCAGCTTTCGCGACCGCAGCGACCACCCCCCCATCAAGGCGAAGGCGGCGACGAAGGCGATGCCGCCGGCGACGAAGCCGTACCGGTACAGCGAATAAAGGACGATAAAGTCGGCCAGCCAGCGCGCGGCCCGGAACGAGGCGCGGTTTCCGGCCCGGACGAACGAGCTTTCCGTCCAACCGCCGAGCAGGTTCGCGAATTTCAGCGCCAGCGCGAACAAGACGAGCGCGACGTAGGGCAGCGCTTCGCTCCCGGATCCGTGCCGGTACAGCGGCATTCCGGCCGAGACGGCGAACACGGCGGCGAAGCCTTGCGTCACGAAGCTGTACAGCAGCGCGCCACGGAAATAAGCCCCCATCCGCGCTTCCATCGGCAGCAGGAAGACGAGATCCGCCTCCTTCAGCAGCGTGCGGATCGGGCTGACGGCCATGAAGGGAGCGAGCCAGCACGCAAGGACGACGGCGTATGGAAAATCGTCCGGAATACGTTCCAGCGTCCGGCCGTACAAATAGGAGGAGACGATGAATGCGACGAACAGAAACAAAAAAAATCCGCTTTGCCCCGCATAAAACGTATAGCGCGCCACGAGCCTCGTATGCGCGGCAAGACGGTCTTTCCACAGCCGTTTCGCCGGATTCATGAGGCGCCGCCTTTCACAATCGCGTAGAACAGCTCGTCCAGCGTCGCTTCCCCGCCGGCGCCGGCGAATTCGCGCAGCTCGCCCAGCGTTCCTTTCGCCGCGATTCGACCCCGGTGCAGCACGACATACCGGTCGCAATACGTCTCCAGCGTGGATAAGATGTGCGAGCTGATCAGAAACGAAGCGCCTTTGTTTTTGCGCTCCACCATCAGATCGAGAAGCGACCGGATGCCGAGCGGGTCGAGGCCGAGAAACGGCTCGTCGATGACATAGAGCGGGGGTTCGACAAGAAAGGCGTTCATGATCATGACTTTCTGCCGCATCCCTTTCGACAAAGTTTGGGGAAACGCGTCAAGCTTGGCGGTCATGTCGAATTGCTCGGCAAGCCGCGCGGCGCGGCTCTCGAACCGGTCGTCCGCCAGCCCGTAGGCCATCGCGCTCATGCGCAAATGCTCGCGAATCGTCAGCTCCTCGTACAGCTCCGGCGCCTCGGGCACATATGCGAACGAGCCGCGATAGCGGGTGGCGTCGTCGGCCGCCCGCAGCCCCATGACGCGGACGAAGCCTTCCTGCGGGGCGAGCAGCCCGAGAATATGCTTGATGGTCGTGCTTTTGCCGGCTCCGTTCAGCCCGATCAGGCCGACCATTTCGCCCGGCGCTATCGAGAAATCGAGCTCGCGGATGACCGGGCGGTTCCAGATGTAGCCCCCGGACAAATTTGAAACCTCTAGCGTATAATCCATTTTTTACCTCCGTTTCGGAAGCGGTCTTTCCTCTCCATCATACCATTTTTGACCGAAAATCCGCATCCGCCGGAGGAGGACGAAGCGAAAAGAGGCCGTTAGACGAAGCCATAAAAGGTTCTGACGAAGAAAAACAGCGATTTGTTTCACAAAAAAAGTGAAATATCACACATTTTTCGCTTTTTCGCGAAAAAACCGGCTTTTCATCCTCTTTACAGGTTTTTCATAAGGCTTTAATATAACGATCATAATGATTCGAAACCAAATACCGCCATCGACTTCCTATCGCTGAGTTTCCGTAAGGGAAACGGGGGAACCAAAGGTTCATGGGGTGAATTTCAAGCAGAGGGCATATGGATCGGCTCCAACGCTTGAATAGGGCGACTCTCGCGTCCGAACCCGTCAGCTAACCTCGTAAGCGTGAAGAGAGAGGCACGATTGTCGGGCATAGATGCAGCCCCGTACCGGGATAAGCATTGTTTAACTGCCGCGAGAAGAGTCCTCTTCATCCGCGGCTTTTATTTTCGGTCTTTGTTCGATAATCGAAAATATTCCTAAGCGGACTAATCTGGCAGAAGTCGGCATCCATTCAGCTCCGACATGCAATCCGACCGATGGCGAAGCGAATCATCCAAATTGAATCCAGATCGCGTCAATTCCAGTCATGCGTAACATTATGGCGGCGAGAACTGATGAAGGAGGACCGCAGAAGTGGGCGTTATTCCTACCGAAGAAACCCATGTAAAACGATCATCCAGCATGTCTTTCGCAATGCGATGGAAGCATGAAAACTTGCGCCCGATCCTACTTAGCGCTTTGTTTTCGATCGTGATGGCAGTCATGTTTGCACTGCTTTTGTACGGAATATCTATCAAGCAAGTGGAGCTTGTCGTCGGAGGGGAAACGAAGCAGTTCAAGACGAGACAGTCGACGCTGTCCGCTTTTCTCGCCGAGCAGCAAATCGCGGTGGGCGAGTACGACAAAGTATCGGCCGCCATGGACGCGAAGCTGAAGCACGGCGACAAGTTCGTCATCGAGCGGGCCGTCCCCGTTCAGCTGACGGCCGACGGCAAGACGGAAACGCGCTATACGGTGGCGAAGACGGTCGAGGGAGCGCTCGAGGAGCTTCAAGTGGAGCTCGGCGAGCTGGATAAGCTGACCCCGGCCAAGGAGGAACCGATCACGTTCAATACCCCGATCCAGATCGTGCGGGTACAGAAGCTGATCGAGGAGCAAACCGAGCCGATTCCGTTCGATACGGTGAAAAAGAACGACCCGAATTTGCTCAAGGGCAAAGAGCAGGTCGTGACGGAAGGCAAGGAAGGCGTTCTCGAGAAAACGGTCGAGAAAGTATTCGAGGACGGCCAGCTGGTCGCCGAAAACGTCGTCGATACGAAAGTCGCGCAAGAAAGCGTTAACCAGATCGTCGCGCTCGGCACGAAAAATCCGGTCGTCGTCTTGTCGGCCGCTTCTCCGAACATCGACGAGGTGACGAAGGGCGACGTCAAGTTCGCCTATAAGCAAATTTTGAACAACGTCACGTTGACGGCTTATTCCATCGACCCGAAGTCCACGGGCAAAACGAGCGATCATCCGCAATACGGAATTACGGCTTCGGGCACGAAGGTGAGCGAAGGCCGCACGATCGCCGTCGATCCGAAGGTGATTCCGATCGGCTGGTGGGTCTACATCGAAGGGATCGGACTCCGCCGTGCGGAGGATACCGGCAGCGCCGTGAAAGGCAATATTATCGACGTTTATTTCGAAAACCCCGATTACGCCAAACGGTTCGGCATGAAGCGGGGCTACAAAGTATACGTGATCGGCAAGGAAAAGCCGACCGCGAATTGAACCGCCGGTTTGCCGTGCAAAAATGATTTGATTACGCGGGCCGGACTCGGGTATATTGTAAATAAACTTGCACGTAACGAAGAAGAGGCGAGCCCTCTTCTTTTTGTTCGTATGAAAGGAAATCCGACTGTTATGATTCGAGAAATCATCGTCGTCGAAGGGCGGGACGACACGGTTGCCGTGCGCCGGGCGGTCGACGCCGAAACGATCGAAACCGGCGGCTCGGCGATCGGCGAGGACGTCATCGCGCGCATCGCCATGGCGCAGCAGCGCCGAGGGGTCATCATCTTTACCGATCCGGATCATGCCGGCGAGCGGATACGCAAAATCGTCTCGGCCCGGGTGCCCGGCTGCAAGCATGCATTCATTACGCAGGAGGAAGCGACGAGGAAGAAAGATATCGGCGTGGAAAACGCCTCGAAGGAGGCGATCGTCCGGGCGCTGCAGCATGTGCGCACGGAGATGCGGCCGGACGAGGCGGACGGCGCCGGCATTACGATGGAGGACTTGATGGATGCCGGCCTGCTCGTTCATCCGCAGGCGGCCGCGCGCCGGCTCGAAATGGGCAAGCTGCTCGGCATCGGCTACTGCAACGGCAAGCAATTTTACAAACGGTGCCGGATGTTTCGCATCGGGCGAGAGGAATTCGCCGAGGCGTACAGGCGAATGTCCGCCGCGCCGGAAGGGGGAACGCGCGATGAACGACCGTCAGGCGGCTGACGTAGCCAGCCCGAACCGGACGAAGGAAGTGATCCGGAAGCACGGCTTTACGCTGAAAAAAAGTCTCGGACAAAACTTTTTGACCGATGCGAACATTTTGCACAAAATCGCCGCGAGCGCCGGGCTCGATTCCGCCAAAGGGGTGCTCGAGATCGGCCCGGGCATCGGCGCGCTTACGCAGCAGCTCGCCAAGGCGGCGGGCAAGGTCGTGGCCGTCGAAATCGACGGCCGGCTGCTGCCGATTCTCGAGGAGACGCTGGCGCCGTATCCGCACGTATCCGTCGTCCACGGCGACGTGCTGAAGATCGATCTGGACGCGCTGTGGCGGGAGCATTTCTCCGGCTGCTCGAAAGTCAGCGTCGTGGCCAATTTGCCGTATTACGTGACGACGCCGATCATCATGAAGCTGCTGGACCGCAAGCTGCCGCTCGAATACATCGTCGTCATGATTCAGCGCGAAGTCGCCGAGCGGATGTCCGCCAAGCCGGGAGGGAAAGAATACGGCAGCCTCAGCATAGCGGTGCAGTATTACGCGGAGACGGAAATCGTGGCGATCGTGCCGCCGACCGTGTTCATTCCGCAGCCGAACGTCGACTCCGCGGTGATTCGGCTGAAGCTGCGGGAAGCCCCGCCCGTGCATGTCGAGGACGAGGCGCTGTTTTTCGACGTCGTGCACGCCTGCTTCGCCCAGCGGCGCAAGACGATTTCCAACAACCTGCTGGCCGGATTGTTCGACAAAGCGTCGAAGCCGGCCATGGAAGCGATATTGGCCGACTGCGGCATCGATCCGTCCCGGCGCGGAGAAACGCTGGCGATCGACGAATACGCGCGGCTCTCCAACGCCATTCTCGCCTATCGGAGGCAAAGCCGGTAACGGCGCACCAATCGAGGCAATCGCCCATAAGATAGGGAGGGGAGGCGATTGTGGCATGAAGCAAGGAGAACTGGTCGTCCGGAAGTCCTACGGCGGCGACGTCATTTTTAAAATCGCCGCGCTGGAAGGTAGCCGCGCAGTGCTGAAAGGAGTCGACTTCCGTCTGCTGGCCGATTCTCCGCTCGCGGACTTGCAGCCGGCCGGCGGTTTGCAGCCGCTCCGGCAGCAATACTCGCAGATGAAGGTGAACGAGTCGCTGCGCGAGCTGGCCAAGTTCCGGATGTGGCAGCGGGAGAAGCGGCAGACGGAGCTGGGCGGCGCGGAGCCGATACCGCACGCCTATTTCGAGCTGCCGGGGAAGGTGCTGCACCTGGACGGCGATCCGACGTATTTGCGCAAAAGCATGGCGCTGTACGGGGAGTTTCGCGTTCCGGCGGAAGGGTATTTCGTGGCGGAGCCGAACATGGCGCACGCGCTGTACCGGCTGCTGCCCCAGGTGAGGCCGGATATTGTCGTCATTACGGGGCACGACGGCATTTTGAAGCATATTAAAAATCGGGATATGAACGATTTGAGCAGCTATAAAAATTCGCATAATTTCGTGAACGCGATTCATACGGCCCGGCAGTACGAACGGGATATGGATTCGCTGACGATCGTCGCGGGCGCCTGCCAGTCGCATTTCGAAGCGCTGCTGAAGGCGGGAGCCAACTTCGCCAGCTCGCCGGCGAGAGTGCTCATCCATGCGCTCGACCCGTCCTGCATCGCGATCAAGACGGCGTTCACGTCGGTCCGGGAAACGGTCAATATCGCCGACGTCATCCGCAACACGATCAGCGGCTTCGACGGCGTCGGCGGCGTGGAAACGCGGGGCAGCTA
Source organism: Paenibacillus sp. GYB003 (assembly GCF_036577625.1). Classification (NCBI taxonomy): domain Bacteria; kingdom Bacillati; phylum Bacillota; class Bacilli; order Caryophanales; family Paenibacillaceae; genus Paenibacillus; species Paenibacillus sp. GYB003. The sequence goes on from NZ_JARBDC010000081.1 coordinate 18,020, forward strand.
CCGACTCGGACTGCCGAAATTGACGACGCAGCTTACCTGAAAAGTGCCGAAAGGTGCTTTTTTCTTTTTTTTGTGAAAAAAATGGATAAGATTTGAACGTTTTGTGAAAAGTAAAAGGGACAAATACCCAAAAAATCGAAAAAACGCGGTCGAAAAGGCGTTGACAATAACTTTGGTTCATTGATATAATATTTAGTTTAATTTGACATACTACCTCTGGATGAGTTATAATAGACAAGGAAAGAGGTGGTAGCTCACAATGGCTAAAAATGCGCTGTTGGAAATCAAACGCAGTTTGGAAGCCCATGTCGGGCAGAAGATCATGTTGCGGGCAAACGGGGGCCGTCGAAAGACGATCGAACGCTCCGGAGTGTTGGAGGAAACCTACCCTTCTGTCTTTATCGTCAAGCTGGATCAGGACCAGCACGCATTTAAACGGGTGTCTTACAGCTACGCGGACATTTTGACCGAATCGGTCGAAGTGACGGTATGCCAGGATGAGGGACAAGTCCGAATCACCTATATTCAACATTAACCATGATGCAGCCAGGCGGCGAAACGAATCGTTTCGCCGCTTTTTTCGCATAATAGGCGTAATCCCGATCAAAGGACGAAGCTTTGGGGATCCGAAGGTTCGTCCCATACAAGGAGGCTGAACGCGAATGGGCCGCAGAAGACGCGGAGTGATGTCCGAGCAGTTCAAGGACGAGCTCGCCAAAGATTTGGGGTTTTACGGCACGGTCGAGCGGGAAGGTTGGGGAAGCATCCGCGCGAAGGACGCCGGCAACATGGTCAAGCGCGCCATCCAGCTCGCCGAGCAGCAGCTGGCGAACCGTACGCCGAGGCGGTAAGGGCGAACGAACGTCCCGCATAAAGCTAAAGCAGAACGCGCTGCTTTAGCTTTTCTTTATGCCGTTTGATATAATATGGAAAGTTATCGCTTCGGTAAAGGTTGTGGATTATGAAAATATACGAGAAGGCGCCGGCGAAAATCAATCTGCTGCTCGACGTGCTGCGCAAGCGGGACGACGGGTACCACGAAGTGGAAATGATCATGACGATGATCGATTTGGCCGACCGTCTGGAAATGCAGGAGCTTCCGCGCGATACGATCATTATTTCCAGCCAGGCCGGTTACATTCCGCTCGACGAGAAAAACTTGGCGTTTCAGGCAGCTAGGCTCATTAAAGAGCGCTACGACGTCCGAAGTGGCGTCTATATACATTTGAATAAACGGATTCCGGTCGCCGCGGGGCTCGCCGGCGGAAGCAGCGACGCCGCCGCCGCGCTGCGCGGCCTGAACCGGCTTTGGAAGCTCGGCATTTCGACGGAGGAGCTGCAGAAGCTCGGAGCGGAGCTCGGCTCGGACGTTCCGTTCTGCGTGACCGGCGGCACGGCGATCGCCCGGGGAAGGGGCGAGAAGCTGGAGCCGATCGAAGCGCCGCCCCAATGCTGGGTCGTGCTGGCCAAGCCGCCGATTCACGTATCGACGCAGGAAATATACGGGCGTCTGCAGGCGGGCGCGATCGAGCGTCATCCGTCGACGGCCGACATGCTGCGGGCGATCCGGGAGAAACGGTTTGCGGATATGTGCAGAGCGATGGGCAACGTGCTCGAGGACGTTACGATCCGGCACTATCCGGAAGTGAAGCAGATCAAAGATTTGATGCTGAGGCTCGGGGCCGACGGGGCGATGATGTCGGGGAGCGGGCCGACCGTATTCGGGCTCGTCCAGAAGCAGTCGAAGGTGGCGCGCATTTACAACGGGCTGAGAGGGTTTTGCAAAGATGTGTACGTCGTCCGTCTGCTGCCGTAAGCGGTTGCGAAAACCCGTATGAAAGTGATATATTCGGTGTATATTATTCGGAATTTTGCGGTCGTGGGGGGAGAGGCGCGTGAAAAAACTGAAACGAAGTGCCCGATTGGTGGAAATGACGCAATATTTGCTGTTCCGCCCCCACACGTTAATACCGCTTACCGTATTCGCGGAACGGTACGCTTCCGCCAAATCGTCGATCAGCGAAGATTTGGCGATCATCAAGGAGGCGTTCGAGGAGGAAGGGCTCGGCGAGCTGCATACGCTGGCCGGGGCGGCCGGCGGAGTCAAGTTCACGCCGAAAATATCGAAAGCGGCCTCGCTGGACATTTTCGGCGAAATCAGGCAGCAGCTCGAGCAGCCTGATCGCATATTGCCCGGCGGTTATTTATATATGAGCGATATGCTGGGGCAGCCGGCGCTCGTGAACGAGATCGGCAAAATGTTTGCGACCGCCTTCGCCGACAAGCCGCTCGACGTCGTCATGACGGTCGAGACGAAAGGGATCCCTCTGGCGTACGCCACGGCGTCGCTGCTCAACCTGCCGGTCGTCATCGTGCGCCGCGACAATCGGGTGACGGAAGGATCGGCCGTCAGCATCAATTACGTGTCCGGTTCGACGAAGCGCATCTCGACGATGTCGCTCGGCCGCCGGGCGCTTAAGGAGCAGTCGGGCGTCCTGATCATCGACGACTTTATGCGCGCCGGCGGGACGATCCAGGGGATGATCGATCTGCTGCGGGAATTTCGCGCCACGGTGCAGGGCGTCGGCGTTTTCGTCGAGTCGGCGGAGGTGGACGAGCACCTGATCGAGGATTACGTGTCCATCGCCAAGCTGGCCGGCGTCGATCCGAAGACGAAGCAGACGTCGGTGCTGCCGGGGAGCTATTTTCATATCGAAAGGGAGAATGCAACATGACGATTCAAATCGTATCGACCGCGAAGGCGCCCGCCGCCATCGGGCCGTATTCGCAAGCGGTCGCGTTCGGAGACTTGATCTTTACCTCGGGACAAATTCCGCTCGGGCCGGACGGCCGGCTCGTGGAGGGCGGCATCGAGGAGCAGACGCATCAGGTGTTCCGCAACTTGTCCGCCGTGCTGAAGGAAGCGGGAGCGACGTTCGCGAGCGTGCTCAAAGCGACCGTATTCATCAAGGACATGAGCCAGTTCGCGACGGTTAACGAAATTTACGCCTCGTACTTCGGCGACCATAAGCCGGCCCGGTCTACCGTTGAAGTGGCGCGGCTTCCGAAGGATGTTCTTGTCGAAATCGAACTGATTGCAACGAAAGTTGTCGAAAAAGTTTAAATAGAAAATTAAATCTAAAAAAATGTGATTTTTTCGGAAATTTCTAGGAGGAATCTGCATTGTGATGTGGAAGTATACTACCCAAGTCTCGCATAGTCAAAGGTGGTGAACACAATTGCAGATTACTGATGTACGTCTTCGCCGGGTAAACTCCGAGGGGAGAATGAAAGCGATTGCTTCCATTACGATCGACAACGAATTTGTCGTTCACGACATTCGGGTCATCGACGGAAACAACGGGATGTTCGTGGCCATGCCGAGCAAGCGGACGCCGGACGGCGAGTTCCGCGATATCGCCCATCCGATTTCATCCACCACTCGCGAGAAAATTCAAGCGGCCGTTTTGGCCGAATACGACCGGGTATCCAGCGAGGAAGAAGTTATCGAAGAAGGAGCCTGAACTAATGCGACAGTGAAGAGAGCCTGACATTCGGCTCTCTTTTCTTTTGAATAAAAGTGCGATATAGTCGGATAGGGAATCCGTACAAAGCTTTTCATCGAAAGAGAGCGGAAGGAGAATGGAGCCATGCGTATATTTGGAATTGTGCTGGCCGCCGGCCAAGGCAAGCGGATGAAATCGAAGCTGTACAAAGTGCTTCATCCGGTTTGCGGCAAGCCGATGGTCGGCCACGTGCTTGATGTTCTGGAAGCGGTTCGGGTCGATCGAAAAGTGGTCATCGTCGGTCACGGCGCGGAAGCGGTTCAAGCCTACGTCGGCGATCGCGCGGAATTCGCCCTGCAGGCGGAGCAGCTCGGCACCGGGCATGCCGTATCGATGGCGCGGCCGATGCTTGAGTCGGAAGACGGGATTACGGTCGTCATCTGCGGAGATACGCCGCTCATCCGGCCGGATTCGCTGGAAGCGATGATCCGGATGCATGTCGAGCAAGGAGCCGCGGCAACGCTCATGAGCGCGAGCCTGGAAGCTCCGGGCGGCTACGGACGCGTCGTGCGCAACGCCCAGGGCGGCGTCGAGCGCATCGTGGAGCAGAAAGATTGCTCGCCGGAGGAGGACGCCATCCGGGAAATCAACGCGGGCACGTACTGCTTCGACAACCGCAAGCTGTTTGCGGCGCTCGCCCATGTGAAGAACGACAATTCTCAAAACGAATACTATTTTACCGATGTTATCGGTATTTTGCGCGGGCAAGGGGAAAAGGTGCTCGCCTATTGCACGAACGATCCATCCGAATGGATCGGGGTCAACGACCGGATCGCCTTGTCGGAGGCGGAAGCGTTTATGCGCCAGCGGATCAATCGCGCTCATATGGCGAACGGGGTGACGATCGTCGATCCTTCGGCGACGTATATCGAGAAGGACGTCGTCATCGGCGCGGATACGGTATTGCTTCCGGGGACGGCGCTGCGGGGCAGGACGGTCGTCGGCGAAGACTGCCGGATCGGACCGAACTGCGAATTGACCGATACGATCGTCGGCAGCGGCGTCGACATCAAGCAGTCCGTGCTGTCCGAGGCGGAAGTCGGCGACGGCAGCTCGGTAGGGCCGTTCGCTTATTTGCGTCCCGGCGCGAAGCTGGCCGGCCGGGTCAAAATCGGCGACTTCGTCGAAATCAAAAACGCGTTTCTCGACGAAGGCGTCAAAGTGTCGCACCTCAGCTATGTGGGCGACGCGGAGATCGGCAAAAACGTCAACGTCGGCTGCGGCGCGATTACGGTCAATTTCGACGGCTTCAACAAGCATAAGACGATCATCGGCGACGATGCGTTTATCGGCAGCAACGTCAATCTGGTCGCGCCGGTGACGGTCGGCAAAGGCGCGTTCGTCGTCGCGGGCTCGACGATTACGAAGGACGTGGCGGACAACGATATGGCGATCGCCCGCGAACGGCAAACGAACAAAGCCGGCTATGCCGAAAAACTGCGGGGCCGATTCAAGGCGGCGAAGGAAAACAAAAAGTCGCCCTGATGTTTCATACCTCCCCAAGATGGGTACATTAACATAGACTAGCCCATTTTGTCAGGAGGTATTCGACACGAAATGAAAACGACTTTGAAAGCCGAGACCAGGGACGGCGTCGTAACGAAATCCGATTTGAACAAAATGCGCGAGCAGGGCAAAGTGCCGGGAGTCGTTTACGGCAAAAAGGTGGCGAGCACGCCGATCGCCATCGACGAGAAGGAACTGAACGCGCTGCTGAGGCATCACCAGCACTCGATCGTCGAAATGGATATTCCCGGCAAAGGCAAATTTCCGGTTATGATTAACGGCGTTCAGCGCGACAGCCTGAAGCGCAGCCTGCTTCACATCGATTTCCATCAAATCAATATGGACGAACCGATTCGGGCGATGGTCGGACTCGAGTTTACGGGCGAATCGCCGGCCCAGCGCGAAGGCGGCGTGCTGACGGCGCTGCTTCACGAGGTGGAGGTGCGCTGCCTGCCCAACGATCTGCCGGGCTCGATCGCCGTGGATATCAGCGGCCTCGAGCTGGGCGGCAGCTTTCTCGCCAAAGATTTGCAGCTTCCGCCCGAGGTCGAGCTGAAGACGGACGAAAACTCCGTGCTCGCGACGATGTTGATCCCGCAGAAGGCGACCGAGGAGGCGGAGGCGGAAGCCGAAGAAGGCGGGAAAACGGCCGAGACGAAGGGCGCCGAGACCGAAGGAGAAGCGGTGGGGCGCGACTGATCGCGTCCGGCTGCGGCCAAAACGAGAGGGTTACGTTCCGATGCGGATCGTAACCCTTTTTTTCGGTTTATTGGAGAGGGGCTTTCCCTTTATGGGGGTGGATTAGTAGCCCGGACGGGAGACGAACGTATACAGTCCCCGGTTGTAATACGTGCTGTTCACCTTGATGAACGAATGCGTAACGCGCTCGACGTAACCGATGTCCCGGTGGGTTTGATCCAAATAAATTTGCACCGGAACCTTGGCTTCGATATGATCATTGAAATGGTGGTCTTCCGAGATGCGCTCGCCGTTTGAATACATGTAGCTCCACCCTCGCTTTAATTAGGATTTTGTTAGCATAGACAATCGAGCGCACGCTTTCGTTGCAGAAGCGGACGAAATTTTTTTTGGGAAAGGAACCGGTACTTGTTATGAAATGGATCGTAGGATTGGGCAATCCCGGGGCGTCCTACCGGAACAACAGACATAACGTCGGCTTCATGGTGATCGACCGGGCCGCGGAGCAATGGGGCATTACCGTCGGCCAGCACAAGTTCAAGGCGCTCGTCGGGGAAGGCCACGTGAAGGGGCAGAAGGTGTATTTGCTGAAGCCGATGACCTATATGAACTTGTCGGGGGAGTCGATGCGGGCGTTCATGGATTTTTACAAAGCGCCGCTGGAGGACTGCATCGTCGTTTACGACGACATGGACACGCCGTTCGGGCAAATCCGGCTTCGCTACCAAGGTAGCGCAGGCGGGCACAACGGCATCAAATCGATCATCCAGCATGCCGGCACGCAGTCGTTCAACCGGATTCGCGTCGGCGTTTCGCGTCCCGCTCCCGGCTACAGCATCGTCGATTACGTGCTCGCCGATTTTACGAAGGAAGAGGCCAAGACGCTGCCGGAGACGGTGCAGCTGGCGGTCGATGCGCTTGAGTTCGCGCTGGACAACAGCTTCGACAAAACGATGGCCAAGTTCAACGGGTAACAGTAAGAGCGAAGCTTTCCGAAAAGAAAAACGTCCTCCGAAGCCGGCGACAGGATGGCTAAGTTTGCGAATATCGGATCATACTAGTAAGCAAGCGAAGCAAAATGAGCGAATCGGCCAGGAGGACGTACCGATGACAGTCAAATACGTGTGCAGGCATTGCGCGGCGCCGCTCGGGGAAATCGACAATCCGCAGGTGAACGAGCTTCAGCTCGGGTTCCATTTCTTGACCCCCGAAGAGCGCAGCGATATAATTACGTATAGCCAGAACGGCGACGTGCTCGTCAAGCTTACGTGCGAGTATTGCCGCAAGGCGCTGGACGAACACCCGGAATTGAATATGGTCGCAAGTCCGCTTCAGTAGAGGATTGCCGCGATTGCGAGCACGGATCCGGCTTCGATCGAATGCGAATACTAGGCCTCGGTACATTCGCCCAGGCTTTCTTTTTGATCGCAGGAGGACGCTTGTCTTCATTAAAGCACTAAAGCGAATGACGCATTTTCCGACTATACGGGAAAGCTGCGCGCCTAAACGAAATGCTACAACTTCGAAAGGCTTCGATCGGAAGCTTTTCTTCTTTGCTTGCTTTGTTTGAATAAAGGAGTGTTCACCGTTGCAATCATTGATTCGTGCCTTTTCCGAGGACCGCGAGTTTTTATCGATCGTTACCGGCATCGAGTCGGGCATGCGCGAGCAGCTCGTATCGGGCTTGGCCGGTTCCGCGCGCCAAGTGTTTATTTCCGCATTGGCCGAGAAGCTCGAACGGCCCGTTTTCGTCGTGACGCACAATATGTTTTCGGCGCAGAAGATGACCGAAGACTTGCTGGAATGTTTGTCCGAGGAGCAGGTGCTGCTCTATCCCGCGAACGAGCTGATGGTGACGGAAGCGGCCGTGGCTAGCCCGGAAACGCTATCGCAGCGGATCGACGCTCTAACCCGCCTCGCCGGAGGGTTCCGGGGCGTCGTTGTCGTGCCGTTCGCGGGCGTGCGGAAGCTGCTGCCGCCGAGCGCCGTTTTCCGCGAAGCGCAGTTCGAAATTCGCGTCGGCGACGCGATCGACCTCGATTCGCTGCTGCAGCGTATGGTCGAGCTCGGCTACGAGCGCGTCGAGCGCGTCGAGTCCAAGGGCGAGATGAGCGTGCGCGGAGGCATTTTGGATTTTTATCCGCTGACGTCCGTAACGCCGTACCGGGTCGAGCTGTTCGATGTGGAAGTCGATTCGATCCGCAGCTTCGACGCGGCCGACCAGCGTTCGATCGACAAGCTCGACTCCGTGGTCGTTACGCCCTGCAAGGAGCTTATCGCCGAAAGAAAACGCTTCCAAAACGCGGCCGACCACGCCTACGATTTGCTGCAGGAGCAGCTTGCCCGGATGACCGACCGCCAAGTGAAGGATAAGCTGAAGGAAGAAATCGGAGATGAAATCGAACGGCTGCGCGAGCATCAATTTTTCGCCGGCCTGTATAAATATGTCGGACTGCTGTATCCGGAACGCCATACGCTGATGGATTATATTCCGAAGGACGCCATTCTCGTCATCGACGAGCCGAGCCGGCTGCTGGAAACGTCCAAGCAGCTCGAACGGGACGAAGGGGAATGGATGACGAACCTGCTGCAGGAAGGCAAGTCGCTCCCCGGCTTCGTCATGTCCAAAACGTACGAGACGATTTTGCACCGGACGGCGTTTCCGACGCTGTACGTTTCTTTGTTTTTGCGCCAAGTGCCGCAGACGCAGCCGCAAAACGTCGTCAATTTCATGTGCCGGGCGATGCAAAATTTCCACGGCCAAATGAACGTGCTCAAATCCGAGATGGAGCGCTGGAAAAAGACGGGCGCGCGCGTCATGGTGCTCGCGAGCGGAGTCGAGCGCGTGGAGCGGGTGCGCCGCGTGCTCGGCGATTACGAGATCGAGGAGCCGGCTATTTTGAACGGCAACCTGCAGGCCGGCTTCGAGCTCCCGTCGATCCATCTCGTCGTCATTACCGAAGGCGAAATGTTCACGCAAAAAAACCGCAAAGTGCGCAAAACCGACAAAAAGATCGACAACGCGGAGCGGATCAAAAGCTACAGCGAGCTGAAGGTCGGCGATTACGTCGTTCACGTCAACCACGGCATCGGCAAGTACGTCGGCATCGGCACGCTCGAGGTCGGCGGCATCCATAAAGATTACATGCACATTTTGTACGCCGGCGGCGACAAGCTGTCCGTCCCGATCGATCAGATCGACCTCATTCAGAAGTACGTCGGTTCCGAGGAAAAGGAGCCGAAAATATACAAGCTCGGCGGCGCGGACTGGGCGAAAGTGAAAAACAAAGTGCGCAGCACGGTGCAGGACATCGCCGACGATCTGATCAAGCTGTATGCGGAGCGCCAGGTCGCTACCGGCTACGGATTCAATAAAGACACGGCGTATCAGCAAGAATTCGAAAGCATGTTTCCTTACGACGAGACGCCGGATCAGCTGCGCGCGATCGAAGAAATTAAAAGAGATATGGAACTTCCGCGGCCGATGGATCGTTTACTATGCGGGGACGTCGGATACGGCAAAACGGAGGTCGCGGTTCGCGCGGCGTTCAAGGCGGCGATCGAGGGCAAGCAGGTCGCGGTGCTCGTGCCGACGACGATTTTGGCCCAGCAGCATTACGAGACGTTCCGCGAACGGTTCGCCGATTACCCGATCACGATCAAGGTGCTCAGCCGTTTCCGCTCGCAGAAGGAGCAAAAGGAGACGATCAAAGGCGTGAAGCAGGGGTCGGTCGACATCGTCATCGGCACGCACCGGCTGCTGTCCGCGGATATGGTCTTCAAAGATTTGGGCCTGCTCATCGTCGACGAGGAGCAGCGCTTCGGGGTGTCGCACAAGGAGAAGCTGAAGCGGCTGAAAACGAACGTCGACGTGCTGACGCTGACCGCCACGCCGATCCCGCGCACGCTGCATATGTCGATGCTCGGCGTACGGGATTTGTCGGTTATCGAGACGCCGCCGGAAAATCGTTTCCCGGTGCAGACGTACGTCGTCGAGCACAGCAACGCGCTCGTGCGCGAGGCGATCGAGCGGGAGCTGGCGCGCAACGGACAAGTGTACTATTTGTACAACCGGGTGCAGGGCATCAACCAAATAGCCGAGCAAATTTCGTTTCTCGTGCCCGACGCGAAGGTCGGCGTGGCGCACGGGCAAATGTCCGAGCAGGAGCTGGAGAAGACGATTCTCGATTTTCTCGACGGCGAATACGACGTGCTCGTCAGCACGAGCATTATCGAAACGGGCGTCGACATCCCGAACGTCAATACGCTCATCGTGCACGACGCCGACAAAATGGGGCTGTCGCAGCTGTACCAGCTTCGCGGCCGCGTCGGGCGCTCGAACCGGATCGCTTACGCGTATTTCACGTACCAGCGCGACAAAGTGCTGACCGAAGTCGCGGAGAAGCGTCTGCAGGCGATCAAGGAATTCACCGAGCTCGGGTCGGGCTTCAAAATCGCCATGCGCGACCTGGCCATCCGCGGGGCGGGCAATCTGCTCGGCGCGGAGCAGCACGGGTTTATCGCCTCGGTCGGCTTCGATCTGTACACGCAAATGCTGGCGGAAGAAATCGCGAAGCGCAAAGCGGAGCTTCACGGCGAGCAGCCGGAAACGAAGGCCGCGCCGGCGACGCAAATCGACCTCACATTTGACGCCTATTTACCGTCCGACTATATTTATGATAGTATGCAGAAGATTGAGATTTACAAGAAAGTCGCGAATATCAAGACGTTGGAAGAAGCGAAAGACGTGTATGAGGAAATCGAGGATCGTTTCGGCACATTGCCGCAGGCGGTGTTGAATTTGCTCACCGTCGCCCGTTTGAAAGTATACGGGGCGGAATACGCGATAGAGTCGATTTCGCAAAAGGGAGATGATATTCAGCTTAAAATCCATGCAAGCGAAAACGGCAATTTGGACGGTGGGCGTCTCCATGCCTTGTCCTCGCAGTTCGAAGGACGGATCAAGCTCGTCCCGGGTCCGCAAATTACGATCCAGATGAAGTGCAAGGGCTTAAATCCAGAAGCATCCATCGAAATGCTCGAACGATTTCTGGTACAATATAAAGAGGCTTTAAAAACGAAAGGAGAATTACGCCATGTTGCCAATTAACCGCAGCAAGACCAGACGCCGGTTGTCGGTTCTACTCGCGGCCGTCGTCGTCACGGCGCTGGCCTTGACCGGATGCGGTAAAGATAACAAGAACGGAAGCGCGGCCGCCGGCGGCACCGAGGTCGTAGCGACCTACAAAGACGGAAACGTGACGAAGGGCGAATACGATTCGTTCGTCGGCTCGGTCAAATTTTTCAACCCGATGTACGCTCAGTTCGAAACCGACCCTACGTTCCAGGATTACATGATGAAGCAGCTGATCGCCTTCAAAGTGCTCGGCGCCAAGGCGGACGACCAGTCCAAAAAAGACGCGGAGACGAAAACGAAGGAGCAAATGGATCAGATCAAGCAATATTTCGAACAGCAGGGCGGAGACAAAAACGCGTTCGATATGCAGCTGAAGGCGGCGAATTTGACGCAGGACGACATTAAGAACTATATTTTGAAAAGCCTCATCGTGTTGGGCGACGCCGAGAAAAAGGTGACCGACGACCAAATGAAGGCGAAGTACGACGAAAACGCCAAAGCGAACGCTTATACGATCGCGACCGTCAGCCACGTTCTCGTCTCGCTTAAGGACGCGAACCAGGAGAAGGACATTCGCACGAAAGAAGAAGCGCTCAAGCGGGCGCAGGAAGTGAAGCAGAAGCTCGACGGCGGCGCCGACTTCGCGGCCGTAGCCAAAGAATATTCCGACGACGGCGGCTCCAAAGACAACGGCGGGAAGTACGAGAACGCCGACGTGACGCAGTGGGTGGAAGGGTTCAAAAAAGCCGCCATCGAGCTGCCGATCGGCCAAATCAGCGATCCGGTCGAAACCGAGTTCGGCTATCACGTGATGCGGGTCGAAGCGCGCTCGTCCAAAACGTTCGACGAGATGAAAGACCAGATCAAATCGGAGCTCGCCGAGATGCAGGTTTCCGATTTTATCGAGAAAGATTTGCCGGGCATGATCGAGAAAATCGAAACGGACAAGCTGCCGAAAGCGGAAACCGCGCCGCAAACGCCGGCTCCTTCCGGAACCGAGCAGCAGCCCGCCGCGAAATAATCGCATAATTTGTACGCCAAAACGCCGAAGACGTCCGGTTCGCCGGGCGTCTTTATGTTTTTCTCCCGCTTGTATAAGAAAATGGGAGCAGTAACATACTATGGGCAGACAACGGAAAGTTAAATTTCACAAGCCTCCTGTAAGGATTAGCGAATACAAGAGTGGCCATACAGTCGTACTTCACACCATTTCTAACTTGGAAAGCGAGGCAGCCAGAACTATGAAAGCAACTGGAATTGTACGTCGGATCGATGATTTGGGCAGAGTCGTTATACCGAAAGAAATTCGCCGCACGCTTCGGATTCGCGAAGGCGATCCGCTGGAAATTTTCGTCGACCGCGACGGCGAAGTGATATTGAAAAAATATTCCCCGATCGGCGAGCTGGGCGATTTCGCCAAAGAATACGCCGAGTCGCTATATGAGAGCACGAACCATATTACGATGATATCCGACCGGGATACGATTATCGCCGTCGCCGGCGGGTCGAAGAAAGAATATTTGGAGAAGCAGATCGGCCCCGTCGTCGAAACATGCATGGAAAACCGAAAAGCGTCGCTGGAGACGAATTCGGGACAGTACGAACTGTGCAAAGACGTAAGCGAAACGTACAGCTCCTACGTCATCGCGCCGATCGTCGCGGGCGGCGATCCGATCGGCTCCGTCATTCTCGTCAGCAAGGACGAATCGGTCAAAATGGGTCAGATGGAGACGAAGATGGCGGAAACGGCCGCCGCGTTTTTGGCCAAGCAGATGGAGCAATAAACGCATTCCGTAAGGCTTCCCGAGAAGTAGGACACTTCGCAGGGAAGCTTTGTTCGTTTTCGGGCGAAGCTGGACTTCGCTTTCCGCCGACCTTTATAATATAGGGAACGTGGCTTCTGTCAGGTAGCGAGAGGGGAAGCTTAAGCATATGCAACAAGATTTCGGGCTGCCCCGGTCGTCCGCGCGAACGATCGTCAAAGGCGCATTCGTGCTGGGAGCGGCGGCGATCGTTTCCAAGCTGCTCGGCACGCTGCAGAAAATTCCGCTGCAGAACGTGGCGGGCGACAGCGTATTCGGCATTTACAACGCGGTATATCCGCTCTATACGCTTCTGTTGTTTTTGGCGACCGCCGGGTTCCCGGTCGCGGTTTCCCGATTCGTCGCCGAGGAGCGGGCGTTCGGCTCGCCCGAAGGCGCGCGCCGCGTGCTGAGGATGGCGCTCGCGCTTTCGGTCGGCACCGGGCTTGTCGGCTTCGGGCTGCTTTACTTCGGGGCGGGAACGATGGCGTTCTGGATCGGCAATTCGCAGACGGAAGCGGCTTTGCGCAGCGTGTCGTTCGCCCTGCTGTTCGTTCCGTGGCTCGCCACGCTTCGCGGTTATTTTCAAGGGCTGGGCGACATGGCGCCGACCGGGGTATCCCAAGTGATCGAGCAGCTCGTTCGCGTCGCGGTCATGGTCGCGCTGCTGTTCGCTTTCGTGCGGGCGGGGGCGTCCGACGCGACGATCGCGGCCGGCGCCACGTTCGGTTCGGCGGCCGGAGCGTTCGCCGGCCTTGCCGTCATGGCCGGCTACTGGCGCTCTTACGCGAAGCGGGAAAGCCGGGCGGCGTCCGGCGGCAGCCCCGCGTTCGCCGGCCATACGCGGGACGTCCGGCGCGTACGGTACCGGACGTTTATCGCCTATGCGCTGCCGATCTGTCTCGGCTCGATCGTTGTGCCGATGTTGACGCTGGCGGATACGTTTACTTTGCCGAGACTGCTCATGCGCGGCGGTCTCGACGAAGCCGGAGCGATGGCGCAGTTCGGGCTTTACAACCATGGGCTGCCGCTCATCCAGCTGGTGGCGATGGTCGTTTCTTCGGTGTCCGTGGCGCTCGTCCCCGTATTGTCGGAGGCGCGGGCGCGCGGAGCGCTCGCCGAAGCGCGGGGCAGCGTCGAGTCGTCCATTCGCCTCGTCTGGCTGATCGGGCTCGCCGCTTCCGCCGGTATCGCCGTGACGGCGGTTCCGCTGAGCGTCATGTTTTACGAAGACGCGGCAGGGTACGAGGCGATGGTCGTTCTGTCCGGCACGGCCGTCTTCAGCGTCGTGCAGATCGTATCCGGGACGATTCTGCAAGGTTTGGGAGCGGAGCGGGCGACGGCGATTCATCTGCTGCTGGCGGCGGCGGCCAAGGTCGGCCTCAACGTCTGGCTCGTTCCACGCTTCGGCATCGAAGGGGCCGCGGCCGCCGCGGTGGCCGCCTACGCCCTGGCGGCCGGCCTGAACATGCTTCGGCTGCGCCGCTTCGGATTGCTGCGCCTGACGTGGCGCGATTTCGCGCTCAAGCCTTTGCTCGCCACCGCCATCATGGCCGTCGCGACGGCCGCGGTCGCCTACGCGCTGAATGCGGCGATGGCCTACGCGCTGCCGGAGCTGTCTTACCGGCTCGGCCAGACGATCGTGGCGCTCGCGTCCGTCTTCGCCGGCGCCGTCGTCTTCGCGGCAGCGCTCTTTGCGACAGGCGCTCTCGGCGCCTCCGAGCTCGCCGCCGTGCCGAAGGTCGGCGCGAAGCTGCTGCCGGTGCTGCGAAAATGGCGCATCGTCTCAAATTGAAACCTGGGAGGTTCCTCGATGACTCCAACCATAAACGTGATCGGACTCGGCTCGGGAGACGAAAACCAGCTGACGCTTGGCGCCTGGAAAACGATACAGGCGGCCGATCCGCTGTACGTCCGGACGGACAAGCATCCGGTCGTCGGCTATTTGAAGCAAAACGGCGCAGCCGTCCGCTCGTTCGACGACGTGTACGAATCGAAACGGTCGTTCGACGACGTGTACGCGTCGATCGTGGACGAATTGCTGCGGCTTGCCAAAGCGTCGGAGAAGCCGGTCGTATACGCCGTTCCCGGGCACCCGATGGTCGCCGAATCGACGACGCGGCTGCTGCGCGAGCGGTGCGCGGAAGAAGGCGTGCGGCTGTCCGTATCGGGAGGCGAAAGCTTCCTCGACCAAGCGTTCAGCCGCTTCGGCTTCGACCCGATCGAAGGGTTCGCCTTGTTCGACGCAACCGCGCTCCCGGCTTCCGGCGCTTCGCTCGATCCGCGCATGCACGCGCTTATCGCGCAAGTGTACGACGCGCATACCGCCTCCGACGCGAAGCTGTTTTTGATGGGCGCGTACCCCGACGACCACGAGGTCGTCGTCGGTCATGAGCTCGGCGTCGCCGGCCGCGAAACGATCGTCAAAGTGCCGCTGTACGAGCTGGACCGGCTGGACGGCTACGGCAACCTGTCGCTCGTCTGGGTACCCCGGACAAACGAAGAGGCGGTCCGCATGCGCTCGTTCGAGCGGCTGCGCGAAATCGTCGACATTTTGCGCAGCCCGGACGGCTGCCCGTGGGACCGCGAGCAGACGCATGCCAGCATCCGCAAAAATTTGATCGAGGAAACGTACGAGGTGCTCGAAACGATCGACGACGACGATCCGGCGGCGATGTGCGAGGAGCTCGGCGACCTGCTGCTGCAAATCATGCTGCACAGCCAGATGGAAGCGGAGACCGGCGCCTTCGACGTATACGACGTCATCGAAGGCTTGAACGGGAAGCTCATCCGCCGCCATCCTCACGTATTCGGCGGCGCCGGGGCGGAAGACGCCGACGAGGCGCTGCGCAACTGGAATGCGATGAAGGCCGAGGAGAAGAGGAGCAAGGGGATCGACACGGAGCGGCAGTCCGTTCTTGCGGGAGTCCCGCGCGACTTGCCGGCCCTCATGAAGGCGTACAAGCTGCAAAAAAAGGCGGCCGGCGTCGGCTTCGATTGGGAGCGGCCGGAGGACGTGTATGCGAAGGTCGAGGAAGAAATCGCCGAGCTGCGGCAGGCATCGGAGGACGAGCGGCTGGGGGAGGTCGGCGACCTGCTGTTCGCCGTCGTCAACCTGGCCCGTCTGATGCGGATCGATCCCGAAGAAGCGCTATCGGCAACAAATCGCAAATTCTCGGAAAGATTTGGTTATATCGAAGAGCAGCTGCGTCTAAAAGGGAAAACTTTTGACCAAACTGGCTTAACAGAGATGGAAAATTTGTGGCAAGAAGCAAAAAAACTTTCGAAAAATGCGAGATGGCAGAAGGATTTTCCTGACTGACAAAGAATACATAGTACCGTACAGGCTATCAGCCAGGCAAACCCAGCTTTCCTCGCCGAAAGCTTCAAGCCAACTTTTTAGGAGGAATTTATCGATGAATAAGACAGATCTCGTAAACAACATTGCTGCCAAAAGCGGATTGTCCAAAAAGGATGTCGAATCCGTATTGAACAGTTTTCTTGGTGAAGTAACCGACGCTTTGTCCACCGGCGGCAAAGTTCAACTGATCGGTTTCGGCACGTTCGAAACCCGCACCCGCTCCGGCCGTACGGGCCGCAACCCGCAAACGGGTCAAGAGATCAAAATTCCGGCTTCCAAGGTTCCTGCATTCAAGGCGGGCAACAAGCTTAAAGAAGCTGTAAAATAATGCGTCTCGACAAGTTTCTGAAAGTATCCAGATTGATCAAACGGCGGACGGTCGCCAAGGACGTATCCGACCAAGGCCGAATCTGGATCAACGGAAGGGAAGCGAAGGCGAGCAGTACGGTCAAAGTCGGAGACGAGCTCGTCATCCGGTTCGGTCAGAAAAGCGTGACCGTACGCGTGGACCGAATCGCCGAAACGACCCGGAAGGAAGAAGCGGGAGAGATGTACACCGTTCTCAGCGAGCAATCGAACGCGGAGTAATCCGCCCGAAAGCCGGCCGTCAGGCCGGTTTTTTTCGTTTGCGCCCCGTCTCCGCTTTCTTGTGTTCTAAACCGCTCCCCCTCCCCATAATCTAGTCGTAGAGGGAGGGGTACATGCCATGATCGAACCGGTTAAACAAAAGCGCCAGGAAGTGAAGATGCTGAATCGCAAGCTGCTCGAAATTTCCGGCGTGCTCAATGTCGAAAGCTTCGACAGCGAAGAGTTTTTGCTCGAAACGGAATGCGGGTTCCTGGCGATCAAAGGACAAAATTTACATATCAAGAACTTGAACCTCGAGCAAGGGCTTGTCGCGATTGAGGGGACGGTACACGGCCTCACGTATCTCGATGCGAGCGCGCAGGAGAAATCCAAAGGATTTCTCGGGAAGTTGTTCAAGTGAGCCTGAACGTCCAATTTTTGACGTTATCCGTCATGGCGGGCAGCGGTGCGTTCATGGGCGTATTGTTCGACGTGTACCGCGTCTTGTCCGGACAGCTGCGGCCTCCCCGCTGGCTCGTTCCGCTGCTCGACATCGGATATTGGATCGTCGCCACTCTCGTCGTCTTCCGTCTGTTGCTGTACAGCAACGACGGACAAGTCCGGCTGTACGTGTTTTTGGCGCTTCTGCTCGGCGTATGGCTCTACTTCCGCCTGTTCAGCCGGCTTACCGTCCGTCTCGTCTTGTTCGGCATCCGGCTGGTCAAAGCGTTGATCCGCTTCGCCGGCAAGACGGTCGAGTTCGTCGTCATCAAACCGATACGGCTTTTATACCGCATCGTCATCGTCCTTTTCGGATTTTTGTGGGCGTTTACTATTTTCCTCGGAAAAATTGTGTTACAATTGCTGTATCCGTTTTTCGTCCTCGGTCGTTTTCTGTTAAGGCCTCTCTTGAAGCGATTGAAAATGCCGGAATGGCTGCGTCGTTTGTCCGCCCTGTGCGCCCGATGGGTACAAGCGGTCAAACGGTTGTTCCGCAGGAACGGATAATACCGGACTTTGGGAGGGACCCGTTAAGCAATGCGCGAAGCAAAACAGACCGGGAACCCGGAACGATCGAATAAAGGCGCCCGCCGCCGCGTTCGGCTGCTCGCATTCGCCATGGTCGGCTTTTTGACCTGGGCGGCTCTCATCTTATGGAACCAGCAAGGTCGTCTTGGCGTCAAGGCGGCGCAAGTGGAAGAATTGATGCAGAAGCAGGCGGAGACCGTCAAGCTGAACGAAGGCTACAAGAAAGAGATCGACCGACTGAACGATCCCGAATATATTTTGCAAAAAATTAGAAAAGAGTATCATTATTCGAGACCGGGAGAAACGCTGTTTTACACGCCCAAATCTCCGTGAGCCCACGTCCTTATTGACCTTTATGTCGTCAATCTTGTATAATCTCCATATCCGATCCTCACATCGCCTGCCTGTTGGTGCAACTTTTTCTTGACGCATAGAAAGGTTATTCCGGAGTCCCTGCAAAGCAAACGGAATATGCTTCGAAGGCATTCGTCGCTTTGTGGGGTTCTTGGCCCTAAGCCGTCGCAAAAGTTGCGAGAATTGCGTATGGATAGGTATGAGAGATTATTTCCAACATATTTTAGGGAGGAACGTTTCATTCTATGGCAATTGAAGTGGGCACCAAGTTGGAGGGCAAGGTGACAGGCATTACTCATTTCGGGGCTTTCGTGGAGCTTTCCGCAGGCGTGACCGGTCTCGTTCACATCTCCGAAATTGCCGACAATTATGTGAAGGACGTCAACGATCACCTTAAGCTGGAAGACAAAGTATTGGTGAAGGTCATTAACGTGGACAAAGACGGCAAAATCGGTCTGTCCATTCGCCAAGCTGTCGACAGGCCCCCAGGAGAGCGTCCGGACCGCCCCGAGCGCGGGTTTAACCGGGACCGCGAAGATCGAGGACCGCGTAACGATCGTGGTGGCCGCCCCTTTAAACCTGCCGCAAACCGTTTATCGTTCGAGGATAAGATGTCCCGTTTCCTGAAGGATAGCGAGGAACGCATTTCGAATTTGAAGAAGAACACCGAAGGCAAACGGGGAGGAAGAGGCGCCCGTCGCGTGTAAAGCGCGATTCGCCCGTAACGCAGAGATTGATACGCCGGCCGTCCGCACAGGATCGTCGGCGTTTTTGGCTTCCGGGACGCGTCGTTCCGTGCAATTTCACTCGGTTTGACAACGGGACGGCAAGTAGTGTATAATCAAGAATTGGTATGGCGGCATAGCTCAGCTGGCTAGAGCGTACGGTTCATACCCGTGAGGTCG
>NZ_JARBDC010000082.1:0-10659 GCF_036577625.1 Paenibacillus sp. GYB003
GCCCACGGAGGCTCGCTGTCAAGTTTCCGGTCTCCACGCAAAAACCCTTGAGCTCGAGTAAATTCAAGCAATTTAAAGTCTCAGGGTTATTACCGCACGAACTCTCCATTTTTAGGGGGCTAGACCGTTAAGCGAACTTGATTTCGTTATATCGGGGCCAAATCGCTAAATCTGTTGAATAGCGAACCCCGCTTCCTAAATAGTGAATCCAATTAACTAAATGGTGAATTCATGTTCGCTAATCGCTCGGCCACACGCAATCCGGCACCATTTAGCGAAATGACGTTCGCTATTAATGAAGTTTGGTTCGTTACCGCGTCACTCACGGCTCTCGCGCTAGTCGCGCGCGCTTATCGCGCTCCCCCATACCTGAACAAGAAAGGCCGCGGCTTCATGCCCGCGGCCTTTCTCCGTTTCATTCGAACCAATACGCCGGGAGCGCCTCTCTCTCCCGCTCCATAATCTCCTGGATGATCCGGTCGGCGTCGCCGATCGAGCTCACGAGCGGGTCGGTCAGCATCGCGCGCCGCAGCTTGGCGAAGCTGCGCTCGACGACGGCCTCGGCCGTCAGCTCGTGCGTGTCGAGCACGAGCTGCTGCATGCCGCGGATACCGGTCGGCATGGCGCCGACGGGCAGCGGCTTCACGCCGTCCATCGCGACCTCGCAATGCAGCTCCAGAAACGCGTCGTCGCTCATATTCGTGACGGCACCGCGATTGGCGGTGTTGACGTAAAACGTCTTGCCCAAGCCGCCGACCATATTTTCGATAATGTCGGTCGCATGATCGGGGCCAAACTTGCTCCTATATTGCGAAATCGGAATGGCGCCGCTCAAAAAGCCGTCCACCTGCGCCCACATCGCATCATGCCGCTTGTACCGCTCCTCCGTTTCCCAGATCGAAAGCGGCGGTATCGCCTCTTTCGTTTTGCCGAGCCCTTGCCAGAAACGCACGTATTCCTTCGTATGGGCGACGCAGGTCGGAATGGAACCGAACGCCTCGTACAGCGCGTATCCGATCGCGTCGTTGTAGGCCGCCTTCGCTCCCGTGTCTCCTCCGTCCGTCGCCGTTTCCGCGCGCCGGCACAGCCGCTCGGCAATCGCGGGAGCGACGTCGCGGCCGTCGAATTCCGCCTTCAGCAGCCACGTGAAATGGTTGACGCCGGCGATGCGGAAGTCGAACCGCCGCGCGATGTCGTCCGTATACGCCTCCTTCGAGGCGATAATCCCGGCGTTCACCGCGTAGTTCCTTTTCACGTGCGGCATGTGCAGCCCGTCGCACAGCGCGAAGCTTTTCAAGCTCGGCGCGAACTTCTGCAGGGCGATGCCGTTTACGGCGGAAGGATTAATGTAGTTAATGACCCAGGCGTCCGGGCATAGCTTCTCGATATCCCGCGCGCATTCCATAATGACCGGCAGCTCCCGCATCGCCCGGAAAATGCCGCCGGGCCCGATCGTGTCGCCGGAGCACATGCGGATGCCGTATTGTTCCGACACCTCGCAATCGATGCCGCGATACTTGACGGTGTCCCGCGCAAAGCTGAGCACGACGAAATCAGCGTCCTTCAGCACGTCGAGCCGATCGGTCGACCCTTCGATCGCGAGCGGCACTCCGGTTTCCTCCACCACCATTTCCGCGAGCTTGACCAGCTTGTTCAGACGCGCTTCGTCGGTATCGACCAGCGCCAGCGTTCCTTTGTTCAAATAGTCGGAGTGAACCATTTGCCAAATCGATTGCCTGCCGAAAAACAGACTGCCCGCCCCGAGCACGACCACCTTCGGTTTTTGCGCCGCGGAATTTGCCATCGTACCAGCCTCCCCGTTCTTTATACATGTTTCATTTTTAGGGATGCGGCACAAAAGAAACATAGGAGACGGTTCCGATCCGATGTCAAATCGTACGATTGCGAAAATAACGCTTACCCGCATGATATAATTGAATTAGCATGAAGCCGGCTTTGGGGAGTACGAAAAAGATGAAGCATAGCGGAGAATTCGTCAATCGCATCGATTTTCTGAAAGAAACGGCCGACCATCTCTCGCTTCGCATTCGATCGTGCTGGGAGGATTGCCACGGGAGCGGCTGGTCGGAGAGCAAGGCTCATACCGATTACGACGTTTGGCTTATTTACGAAGGGAGCGTCGACATCCGGATCGGCGATTCCGCCTACACGGCCGGTGCGGGCGACCTTGTCTTTTTTTATCCGCACGTTCCTTACACGGCTCATACGAACGAAGAAGGCTTCCGGTTCCTGTTCGCCCATTTCGACTTCGGGCTCGGCGATCAGCTGCGCATCCTGGACGGATTGCCGCTCGCCGGCATCGTTCCGGGCGAATACGTCCGCGAGGAAGCGTCTCTCCTCCGCCGCAGCTTCGACCAGCACCGCCGCAAAACGAGCGGCATCGCCGCCCTGAAGCTGAAAGGGGCGTTTACGATGCTGATCGCCAAGGTGATCGAGCTGTACGAAGCGAACGTGTACGTCGGCCGTTTCGCGCGGAAGCCGCCCCGCCAGGAACGAACCAAAAGCTTGGCCGCGCTGCAGCCGGTATTCGAATATATAAACCGCCACATTCACGTTCCGATCCGAACGGCGCAGCTCGCGTCGGTCGCCGGGCTGTCGGAAAAATATTTCATTACGTATTTCAGGCAAACGTTGGGCATTACGCCGAGCCAGTACGTCCATCAGCTGAAAATGAACCAGGCCCGCGATTATTTGTACCAGCGCAAATATTCGATCAAGGAAATCGCCGGCAAGCTCGGCTATCCGGATCCGTACAGCTTCTCGAAAGCGTTCAAGGCGCATTTTCATGTGCCGCCTTCCCAACTGGTTTAAGGATGGAAGGCGAGCCGCTCCTTCGCGAAGCGGATCCATTCCTTCAGCGCGTACGACATGTAGCCGTTTTTGCGCCAAATCATCGCCAAATGCCACGGAATGCCGGGAGGGCGGATCGGAACGGCGGCGATTCGGCGGGCGTCCAGCCCGCGGCATATCGACTCCGGCAGCATCGCGATGCCGAGCTCGGCCGCAACCATTTCGCTGATGAAGTCCCACTGCGAGCTTTCGAACACGACGTTCGGCCGGAAACCGGCTTCGATGCACGCTTCCGGGATCCGGTCGTGCAGGGCGAAATCGTCGCGGAACAAAATAAAAGGCTCGTCCCGCAGCTCTTGCAGCGTGACGTCGCCGGCGCCCGCCAGCCGGTGTCCCGGATGGACGAGCAGCATCAAGCTTTCGCGCACGAACGCATACGAATCGAACAGCTCCGGGTCCGTCGGCAGGACGACGACCCCGATGTCCAGGCTGCCTCCCTCCACGCTTTTCTCGATTTTTTTCGCCCCGTCCTCGATCAGCTCCAGCTGGATAAGCGGATACCGTTTGCGGAATTCGCCGATCACCTTCGGGAAAAATCGAGCCCCGGCCATCGGAGGCAAGCCGATGCGAATTTTCCCCTTTTTCAGCTGCACGACGTCGGCCAAATCGGACGACAAGCTGTCGAACGCGTTCACGATCAGCTGCGCCTGGCGCAGGATCGCCTCCCCCGCATCCGTCGGCCGCACCTGCTTGCCCGAACGGTCCAGCAGCTCGACGCCGAGCTCCTCCTCGATGCTTTTCACCATTTTGCTGATCGTCGGCTGCGTTACGTGAAGCGTATCGGCCGCCTTCGTAAAGCTGCGGCAGCGAACGACCTCCATCAAATATTTAAGATGGCGAATATCCATAACGAACGAACGCTCCTTCGCCTCCGGTATAGACAAATGGAATGGATTGGATTCCATATATGTATTTTACCTATACAAACCGCGGATGTATACTGACGGTGAAAGGTGGCGGTTTTCGATGAAAACAGGCTTCGCGATCGTCCGGCAAATCGCCGTTCTGTTCGCTTTTTCTTATATCGGCAGCCTTGTCGCGGCGTGGCTCAAGCTTCCCGTCTCCGGCAGCATCATCGGGCTAGCGCTCGCGTTCGCCGCGCTGAAGCTCGGCTTCATTCGGCTCGAATGGCTCGAGGCCGGGGCCGGATGGCTGCTGTCCAACATGCTGCTCTTTTTCGTGCCGGCCGCCGTCGGCATATGGGGTCACCGCGAGCTGTTCGGCCTGGCCGGTCTCGGGATCGTCGCGGTCATTTTGCTCGGAACGGTGATCGTGATGGGCTGCTCGGGCTTGCTGGCCGAAACGATTACGAAACGGAAGGAAGCAGCGAAATGACGTCCGGCATCGTTTGGATCGCTATCACGGTAATCTGCTTCCGTCTGGCGCGGCGTCTGCACGCCCGCCATCCGAAATGGTATTTGTCTCCGATCGTCGTCGTGCCGATCGCGATCATCGTCTGCATGACCGCAACCGGCACGTCCGTCGCGGCCTACAACCGCGGCGGGAGCCTGCTGTCCGATCTGCTGCAGCCCGCCACGGTCGCGTTTGCCGTACCGCTTTACAAGCATTACGAGCTGCTGAAAAAGCACGCCGCCGCCATTCTCTCCGGCGTCGCGCTCGGCTCCTTCGTCGCCGTCGTCTCGTCGGCCGTCCTGATGCTGCCGATGCACGCCAGCCCGCAGCTGGTCGCCAGCATCGTGCCGCGTTCGATTACGATGCCGATCGCCATGTCGGTTTCGCAAACGATCGGCGGCATCCCGTCGGTGACGGCCATCTTCGTCATCGTGACGGGCATCGGCGGCTCGATGGCGGCGCCGGCGCTCATCCGGACGCTGCGCATCCGCGGCTCGGTGGCGAAAGGCGTCCTGCTCGGCATGGGGGCGCACGGAGCCGGGACATCGCTCGCCTACGAATGGGGCAGCGAGGAAGGCGCGATCGCCAGCGTCTCGATGATCGTCGCCGCCGTCGTCACGCTGGCCGTCATTCCGCTTTGGCGCGTCGCGAGTTGATGTGGATATGACGCGATTATATTTTAAATGCGTTGTATTTCACTGCGGCCTCATCGGCGGTAACGGTCGCGCGGATCGTTTCCAGGATATCCCGGTGCGTCAAAACGCTTGGTCGTCCCTCGATGCGGCCGATGAAATCTTCGGCGATGCCCGCCCCCGGCTCGCTTAGTTCCATCTTCGCGAACGGCTCGCCGTTCGTCGTTTGGAAATACAGCTCCTCGTTCGCGACGGACGGATCGCCGTTCAGCCGCAGCTCGGCGCAGCCTTCCGTGCCGACCGCGAAAAGGCGGCAATCGCCCCATGTCCAGCTTTTGTCCGGCGTATGCCAATCCGCGTAAAGCTGCCCGATCGTCCCGCCGCTCATGAACGCTTGCGCGGCCGCCGTATCGAAGAAGGTCGGATGCTCCGGCAATATATGCTTGGCGACTTGGCAATGAACCGCGGCGACCTCTTGTCCGGTCAAATAACGCAGCAGGTCGAAATCGTGAATGAACAAGTCGATCACGATCCCCCCGCTCTCCTCCTTGGAAAAGTGGGACGGATGCCGGGACGCCGGGTTCAGCCGGTGCGGCTTGCGCATCGTCAAGCTGACGATCCGCCCGAGCCTGCCGGCGTCAATCGCCTGCTTCAGCGTTCGGATCGAAGCCCGAAACCGCTCGGTCAGCAGAACGCCGACCTGAATGCGCCCCCGCTCCAGCACCGCTTCGAGCCGTTCCAGCTGCCCGCGATTCACGGCAACCGGCTTATCGACCATCACATGCTTGCCGTGGCGTTCGCACCATTCGATAATGTCCAATTTCCGGCTGCTGACCGCCGACGAGCCGATGACCGTCACCGCTTCATCGGCGAACGCGTTCGGATCGTCCACGAGCGGAATGCCCCGTCGTTCCGCGATCTGCTTCGCCAGCTCCGGCGCATCCGTCTCGTAGATGCCCGCGCACGTTCCGCCCATCGCCAGCATCTGATCGATGAACACCGCAATGTGGCTGTGCTGACAGCCGTAAATACCGAATCTGTATCCCATTCGAGATCCCCCTTTCCTCGTTTTGCCGCTGTCCGTACTTGGAGCCGTTCGCTATCGGCATCGGCGTATTTTCGCTTTCCTCCCCCAATATAGCAACCGGTTTCCGGCCGGACAAGGCCGATATCTCGTCTTTAATGGCCATATTTTGACGTGCGGCGGCCTTATTCCGTTTGCGCCGCCGCTCGATTAAGGGAGCAGCGAGCGCAGCTTGCGCAGCAGCTTGTCCGCAACAACATTCGGCGGCGGGGCATCGCAGGGCAGGACGCCGGTCACAGTCCCGGAGGCGTCGACGGCCGCCGCCGCATTTTGCGCCATAAGCGCTTGAAAAAAACATCCGCCGCCATCTCGGGGGTTGCATAGCCCTGCGGCATCCTGCCGCCGGCGACAAGCCATCCTCCGACGGCCGCGAAAATCGCGACGGCCGCGATTCCGGATAGGAGGACGATCGTTCTCTTTTTGATGGTTCCGGGTCTCCTTGCGGCGTTTTACACTTTTACCCCATTCATTCAAAAGTTGCGGAAAGGTGCCGCCGAAAGGTCAAAGCTTTGCCACATACACGATATCCGGTTCTCCGCCGCGAAAATGATCGACCGTCGCCGTCCCGACCGAGCGAAAACGGGCGCGCAGCCGTTTCTCGAAAAGCGGCGACGCCGACGCGCTCCAAAACGAAACGACGCCGCCCGGGTTCAGCAATCGAACGAGCCTCGTCAACCCGTCGTCGTCGTATAAAACGTCGTTTTCCCGAAATACGGTCCAATCCGGGCCGTTGTCGATATCCAGGCAGACGACGTCGAACGTTTCCTCGGTATCGGATATCCAGCGGATCAAGTCCGCATGAACGATTTCGGTTTTCTCGTCCTCCAGTGCGCGGTCTGAAAAGGCAGCCAAAAACGTTCGGTTCCATCGGATGATCTGCGGCTCGATCTCGACGACGGTAACGCGCCGCGTGCGCGGACTGCGAACGGCCTCCGCCAGCGAGAAGCCGACGCCGAGCCCGCCGATCAGCACGGAGCAGCGTTCCGTTTCGCAGGCGTCCAGCGCCGCCCGGACGAGCTTTTTTTCCGATTCGCCGTTGTAGGTCGCCATCACAAACGTCCCGTTGCTAATAATCTCGTAATGCATTCCCCGGCGCTGCAGCTGAATGTCCCCGCGAGGCGTCGCAAACCGCTCGATGATCTCGGCGCCGCCGAACTTCATGATGCTCGTCCCCCTCTCTTGGAGCCGCATATGTCTAGGCATCCCCAACCAGATGACGAAAAACAGTCCCGATTCGGATCGGCGAGAAAAATGCGATCCGAAATTCGTTCATCATCTAATTTAATAAATATCTAATTAATAGGCTAAACGGATCCCCGCTTCTTGTCAAATGTTCGAGCGGAACAACATGCCGCCATCGGCATCGGCGGTGCGTCTGGCGGCGTATGATGCAAAAAAAACCGGACGCCTCGCGGGCACCCGGTTCGTTCGCAATGCTTAATCCAATTTCTTCGCCTTGCGGTAGGCGGCTACATATTGCGCGGCCTTTTCCGCAACGAGCGCATAGTTGCCGGTCTTGACCGCCTCGTTCGTCAAATCGGAGCCGATGCCGACGGCGACCGCTCCCGCCTCGATCCATTCGCCCAGGTTGGCGAGCGACACGCCGCCGGTCGGCATGATGTTCGCCTGCGGCATCGGCCCTTTGATCGCCTTAATCATCGAAGGCGAGTACAAATTGCCCGGGAACAGCTTGACGATATCCACGCCGAGCTCCAGCGCCGTTTGGATTTCCTGGATCGTCATCACGCCCGGCATGACCGGGATGCGGTACCGGTTGCACAAGGCGACGGTTTGCGGATTGAGCGACGGCCCGACGACGAACTCCGCACCGCTCAAAATGGCCGCCCGCGCCGTCTCGGGATCGAGCACGGTGCCGACGCCGATAATCGCGTAGTTGTCGCCGCCCGGCTCCGCGCTCGAATACGTCCGGGCCAGCTCTTCGATCGCCCGAAGCGCGAACGGAACGGTCATCGTCACCTCGATCACCTTAATGCCCCCGGCGATCGCGTGCCGCGCCATATCGACGACCTGCTCCGGCGTATCTCCGCGCAATACGGCCACGACGCCTTCGTTTACGATTTGCTGCAAAAGTTTGATCTTCTTGATAGCGGTTCAGCCTCCCGTTTTCGAAAATGTCGAATCGATTGCCGGGGCACAGCCCCGAAGCGGCTCGCGAACGTTACCGTTCCACGTGGCGCTCGTTGTTCATCGCCGCCTGCGCCTGCTCCCATGTCGGCAGCCCTTCCCAATCGCCGGCCGCCTGCACGACCATCGAGCCGATCAAATTGCCGAGGCGAACCGCTTCGGCATGCGGCAAACGCCGCAGCAGCCCGGCGATAAAGCCCGCGCAAAAGCCGTCCCCGGCGCCGACCGTGTCGACGACCTTCTCCGCCTTGAAGTACGGAACCTCGGTTACCGTTTCGCCCTCGACGACATACGTCCGGTCTCCGCCCCCTTTGACGATCGAGACGGCTTTCAACCGGCGCAGACGGTCGATCACGTCATCGAACCGATCGGTCTCGTACAGCAGCTGCAACTCGTCCAAGCCCGGCAAAAAATAGTCCGCCTCTTCGGCCAAGCCGAGCAAAAACGGGCGCGCTTCGGCGGCGGACCACAGCTTCAGCCGCAAATTCGGGTCGAAGCATACTTTGACGCCGTGCTTGCGGGCAAGCCGCACCGCTTCCCGCACCGTTTCCCTGCATGTTTCGCTCAAGGCCGGCGTAATGCCCGTCACATGCAGCAGCTTCGCCCCCGCGATGTACGCTTCGTCCAAATGCTCCGGACGCATCAGGCTGGCAGCCGAATGACGGCGGTAATAATAGACGGACGATTTGCCGCTCACGACCTCGCGTATGATGAGGCCGGTCGGGACGCCCGCGACGAGACGGGCGCGGGAGACGTCGACGCCTTCGCCGCGAATTTGCTTGAGCGTATAACGGCCGAGCGGATCGTCGCCCAAATGGCCGAACCATCCGGCCCGGTGCCCGAGCCTGGCCAGCCCGATCGCCACGTTGCTTTCCGCCCCCGCGAACGATTTTTCGAACGCTGCCGAATATTCGATCCCTTTCGCTCCGGTCGGCATCATCAGTCCCATCGACTCGCCGAACGTGACGACCTCCGGCGTTTCTCCGGCCGGTCCGCCGGTCTCTTGATGATCGTAAGTCATGTCGTAGCCATACCTCCGCATGCATCCGGGGCAAGCCGGATGTCGTCTTTACGCAGCGCGAGCGCTTTTCGTCTCATTGTAGCAAGTTCGTCCGCTCAAATCAATTCGCCGTCCGCACGGCCGCGCCGCGAGAACGTGCCGTATACGATCTCGTAATCGGCGGCGATTCCGCGTCCGCCGGGGGCCGCGAACCGTTCCGCGTAAATGCGCTCCATCGCTTCCAGCACTTTTCTCCCCCCGGCCCCCCTTGGGGCGCCTTGGAGCGCATTGCCCGCGCCGACTCGTTTGACCGTATGCAAAAAGGACCGGACGTCCGCGCTCGTTTCGGTCACGATATGTCCGCTCCATTCGAACGCGCCCGGCGCTCCGGCGAAGCACGCCTCCCATTGCCCGCCGCTCCAAAACGTTTGCCCGTGCCGTCTCCCGGGAACGCCCAGCTCTTCTTCCGCCGCCGCAAACGAATCGTGCAGCTGGCGAAACGTTCCCGGACCGAACGTCGAGAACGCCAGCACGCCTCCGTCCGGGCGCAGCAGCTTCAAGCAGCCGCCGGCCGTCTCGCGCGGCGCGTTGAACCATTGGAACGCCGCGTTGGAGGCGATCAGGTCGAAGCCGCTCCTTCCCCGCTCCGCGTCGAGCCGCGCATCGCCTCCGACCACGATCGCCTCGGCGTCGCCCGCCATAAAAGAAACGCGACCGGACGCATCCGGCCGCTCCCGCCGCAGCTTGCGCTCCGCCGCCTCGATCATGTTCGCGGACAAATCGATGCAGACGATGCGCGCCTCCGGGAACGACTCCGCCAGCAGCGCGGTCAGCATGCCGGTTCCGCTGCCGATTTCGAGCACGCGCCGGATCGTCCGCCCGCCGCCGGTCGCTTGCCGCACCGCTTCGGCGGCGATCTGCGCCAGCCGCTTCGCCATCGTTCGCTGCACGGACGCGTACCGCTCGTACTCGTGGGCATGCCGGTCGAAATGAAGCCGAACGAGCGATTTATCGATGTCCATCGGCAATTCTCCTTAACCGTTCGGCGAACCGGCCCCGTTCGGTCAGAAACGGGGCATGGCCGGCGCCGGGAAAAATAGTCGTCGTTTCCGGACGGATCGACGGATGCGAAATCGCGCCGACCGGGCAAATGGGATCGGACCCGCCGTGCAGCCAGAAAACGTCCGGACGGCTCCGGTCCGCCCGACCGTCCGAAGTTCTCTCTGCCCCGCTTCGCGCGAACCGTTCCCATCGCTCCGTCAGGTCCGTCTCGAGCAAGTAGCCGAGCCCCGCATCCAGGCCGGCAGGCGAAAAATCGGTCGGAGCGAGCAGCCGGTCCGCCCATTCGGACGGCAGCTCCGGCCGGTCCGCCCGCTCCTCGGCGGACAGCGTCGCCTCGGCGAAACGGCGCACCGTCTCCGCCGGCCGCTCCGCCAGCTGCGCGCGCATGCGCCGGACGACGCGCTCCGGCCACGCCCTCGCCCGGTCTTCGCCGACGAAGCGCAGCGTCGCGCCGACGAGCACGACCCGCGCGACGTTCGCGCCGCCGCTCGCCGCCGCGTTCTGCGCCATCT
>NZ_JARBDC010000083.1:0-63067 GCF_036577625.1 Paenibacillus sp. GYB003
ACCGGCCGCGGCGAGGCCGCGGACGGCCACAACCCGACGCCGCCGGCGGCGCCCCCCGCGGCGGGCGTCAGTCCGACGGAAGCCACCGGCTTTCCGGCGCCGTCCGCCGTCCCCCAGCCGCCTGCCGCCGTCGGCGTGAACGTCCCGCCTTCCCGGGCCGCCAACTTGCCGGCCGGCGTGGCCTCCGCTCCCGGCGGCATCGGGAGTCCGGCGCTCGTGTCGTTCAAGCTGCGGTTCGTCCGCCAGGAGGAGCGCAAGCATATCAAGCTCGTCTACGACCGCTCCGAGGCGACCCAGCGCACGTATGCGCCGCAAGGCTTTTTCGGCCTGTTGGTCGCGGATTTGGAGCGGGACAACCATTTCGTCGAAGTCGATCTCGACGATCCGTTTTTCCGCGTATTCACGATCCAGGCGGAGACGTTGGTCGACTTCGACCGCATCGGGCTCAGCTCGGCCCATCTGTCTCTTACTTACGGCAACCCGGTTGATCCAGCGACCATGAAGCATAAAGATTTCGTGTTCGACAAAACCCGCAACGCCCCTCAGACGTTCGAGGTGTACATGAACGAGCGGCTCGATACG
Organism: Paenibacillus sp. GYB003; assembly: GCF_036577625.1. Taxonomy (NCBI): domain Bacteria; kingdom Bacillati; phylum Bacillota; class Bacilli; order Caryophanales; family Paenibacillaceae; genus Paenibacillus; species Paenibacillus sp. GYB003. Next base: position 583 of record NZ_JARBDC010000083.1, read on the forward strand.
GATTACGAGTATTCCGTCCAATACCATTTCAACCCGCAATCGGATTGGGAAGGCGGCCGGATGAGCTACGAACTGGCCCCGCGCCGGACCGAAGACCGGACGCTGCTGCTCAACCCGTTCGACAGCATCGGCTTTCTGGAAGTCCAAGTGCGGCCCGCGAGCGTCGACTGGGGCGTCGTCGATTCCATCGACGTTCACCTGGCGTATCAGCCGCCCGGAGGCGCAGCCCAGAAAAAGCAGCTCGTGCTGACGCAAAGCTCGGAAGCGCAAACCTGGAAGCTGCGGCTGGATGACCGTTCGATGCGCAGCTACACGTACCGGTTCGTCCATCACCTGAAGGACGGAACGACCCGCGAAACGGAGCCGGTTACGAGCGAAGCCGCGCTGATTCCCGTGGACGATCCGTTCCCCGGCGCGATCAAGATCGAGTTCATCCCGCTGTTCGAGGCCGCGAAGGTCAAAATGGCGTATATCGACGTCGAGTACGACGATCCGGAGCACGGGTATCGTCGCGAGGAACGGCTGAAAATGGCGGGCAACCAATCCGATTCCGTCCAGCTGGTCATCGCCCTGCTCAATCCGGCGCGCAAAACGTTCCGCTACCAGCTGACGTTCATCGGCACGGACAATTCGATGCGCCGCGTACCGTTCGTCGAAACCGCCGAGACGCTGATCCTGGTTCAGGAAGAACCGTAAGCCCGAATCCGAAATCCAGTTCAGTTCCAAGGAGGAACCGCCATGACCAAACGAGCCGTTGTCGTAGGCGTCAACAATTACTCCGTCCAAGGCTTCCGAAACCTCGGCGGATGCGTGCGCGACGCCCAGGCCATGTATCACCTGCTGGTGGATGCGTTTCTGTTCGATCCGAGCCAGATCTGGCTCTACACCGACAGCACCGCCACCTCGTCGAACATCCGCCAGGCGATTCGCTACATGCTGTCGATCTCCGAACCGGGGGACGTAGCCTGCTTCTATTTCGCCGGTCACGGCGGCCTGCATCCGATCGGCGGAGGAGCCAGCTACCAGACGATCATTCCTTATTCCGGGTCCTTCATCACCGACTGGGACTTGGCGGCCGCGGCCGAAAGCCTGCAGCCGTCGCTCGTGAACTTCACGATCATCCTCGACAGCTGCCACTCCGGCGGCATGCACGAGGAGACCGAGCATCCGGCCGCCGTCCGTTCCATCCGCTATGCGAACGAATTCATCCAGAACCTGATCGCCACGCTGCAAAAGGTCATTCCTTTCGGCGTGACCGTGCCGAACGTGCAAGCCTATACCAACAACGTCAGCCAGGTGAGCCAAGCCGGCAACGGCCTGCTGTGCATGAACGAGGATCCGAATCAGCTGTTCATCCCGCTGGCCAAATCGACCTTGTTCGCCGCTTGCCGGTGGAACGAATACGCCGGCGAGACGTCCAGCCACGGCTACTTCACTCAGGCTTTCCTGGACCTGGTCAACCAGAGCAATTTCCTGATCGATCACCGCACCTTCCACCAGCGGCTCGTTACCCGCGTTCATGAGCTGGCCGGCCCGTCGCAAACGCCGCAAATCCGCGGACAGCAAAACCGGATGGAGGAAGAGTTTTTGATGGGATGGAAAGATTGCCGCTAGAAAGGACGCCGGATCGGGCGCGGGAGCATGCGCCGAAGCATGCGCGGGAGCATGCGCAGGAACAGGCGCCGGAACGAGAAACGCCGCCGGCTCTAAATCGGGCGCTTGCGCATTATCGCCGCGAGTCCCCGCTCCCCGCCGCCCGTGCCGCCGCCGCACTGGCACGGCTGCTGGCGGGCGTCTCCGCCTCTTCATCGCCCGAAGCCGCTTGGCGGTTCAGTGCGCTGACCGCCGACGGTTTCCCGGTCGAGCTCGGGTTCGCTTCAACCGGCGAAGCGATCCGCTATACGGTCGAGAGCGCGGGGCCCGAATGCGGGCCGGCCGACCGGCTGGACCGGGCGCTGGCGGCGGTCGCCGGTCTGACGGGCGAAGCTTTCGCCGGGTGCCCGCCGGCTCATCTGAAGCCGCACCTCGAACGGCTGCGCCATATTCAGTCCGCAGGGCGGCTCGCATACGGCGCCTGGATCGGCGGAAGACACGGCCCCGACGGCGACGCCTTCAAGCTGTACGCCGAAGTGCCGGCGGGCGGCTCCCCGACTGCGGACGCCTGGGTTCGGGACTTGCTGGGCCGCGCGCCGCTGCTGACGGCTCGCTCTCCGGTCCTGCGCATGATCGGCCTCGATCTCGCAACGGGCCGGCTGGAGTTTTATTTTCGCGCCGACGGCCTGCAGCCGTGGGAGATTCACCGGCTGACGGGACGCGTCGGCTTGGCCGATCAAGCCGCGGACCTGCTCGATCTCGTCGAGGCGCTGGCCGGCCGTTCCGCCGCGCAGCGGCTTCCTTTCACGCGAGCCGGCTTCAGCGTGTCGGTCATGCCCGGGTCCAGTGCGTTCCCGGCCGTTTTCTCCCTGTTCGGCCTGGCCCGCACGGCGATCGGTCCCGACGGCCTCGTCCGCCGCCGGCTGCTGGATGCCGCCGAACGGCGCGGCTGGCCGTTCCGGCATTATGCCGCCGTCTCCGCGCCGCTAGCCGGCCGGACGGACTCGCGCCCGCCGACGCGGCACGGCATGCTGTCGTTCGTCGCCGCGCCGGGCGTCCCGCCGCAGCTGCATATCGGCTTGAGACCGCCGCCGTAAACGCCGGAGAGGCCCATTCGATCCCCGCTTTGGAATCGAACGGGCCTTTTTCTTTCGGATCCTTTCAGAATATCTCGTGAATACGTATGGACAGGATTGTTGATTGTACCGATGACGCGGCAGGTGAAGGGTACGGGGTTGCACAAGAGACCGCGTCCCCTTACAGCAACCGGAATAGAACGAACGGGAAAACCTCCAGTTCATTCGACCTTCTGCTGGCGTTTCGAATGACCGGGGATAGCTCCAGTACCGCGGCAATCGGAATGAGCCGGATCGGTGGTTAACGAACCTTGCGATACTTATTGGCGGAAAAACGATCGTTTTTCAAGGCTAACGAACCCGTGCAACGTTATCGAGCCGAAAAATGAAGAAAACGATCCGATTTGCGAGAAATAACGTTACTGGAGTTCATTGCAAATCCAATACGCCGCATTCGGCTCCGATAACGATAGTACGATTCGTTAACCGTATGTCCGAAAGCCGGAAGAAAGCTCGCGGAAGCTTAGGGAGAAACTGGGGACTAATGCGAAACGTTGACGCGCCTATGAAGTCGCGATGCGGCCCAAAGATCGAATAATGAGCGATTTCACAGGCCGCTGGAGCCTCCCCCGTTCCGTCCCCAGGATCAAGCGTATCGGTTTGCACGCCAAAGAACCGTCCGGACGATTCCGGACGATTCTCTTGCATAGCATTTGTCACAGCCGCTCCGGCCGTTTCAGCGGAATGTGTATATTGTAAGCCGTTTCCCTCTTGTCGTCCTCGGCGACCGCGCAAAACAGGACGGCCGGCTCCCCGTCCTCAAGCAGCAGCTGCGGTCTTTCCAGCGCGTCGACTTTTTGCACCGTTCCGTCCGCCCATGCGATCTCGCGCTTAAAGGCGAACGGTTTGGCGGCCGGCCTCCAGTCGATGCCGTCCGGCGAGCGGAACAAGGCGACGGAGCTTTTGTCGTTCCCGGCGAAATAGCCTTGAAAATCTTTCACGAGCGCCCAAAACATGCCGTCCTGGAACCAAATATACGGGTCCTCGACCGACCAATCGTGCTCCGGGTTCACCATGATCGGTCCGGCCGTCTTGCGGAACGGTCCGAGCGGATGATCCGCAACGGCGACTCCGAGCACGACGGGTCCGCCCCGGGGCAGCGGGCCGTCGCCAACCCCTTTGTATACCATCAGGATGCGTCCGTCCGGCATTCGCGTTACGGTCGGGTTGGATACCATCAAATGATCCCATTCCCCCGGACTGACGGTGACGACAGGCTCCTCGAGCCTGCGCCAAGGGCCCGCCGGATGATCGGCGACAGCCGCTCCGATCCGCTGGTTGTTGCGATGATTCCAAAACTCGCCGTTCCCTTTATTGCCCATGTAATACAAGTAGTAGCGGCCGTCGACCTCCAGCATCGTCGGATTGTGCACGACGTCCGCGTCGAAGCGGTCGCCTCCGCTCCCCCGCAAAACAACGCCCGTGACTTCGTACGGTCCGAGCGGATGATCGGCCGCCGCGTGGCACACTTCGGAATGGGTCACCCAAGCCCGGTGCCCGAGCCGCTGCGGCCAGCGGGAGAACAGCATATGATACCGGCCGTCGGCAGCCCTTGCGACGGTCGAGCACCAAACCTGGTAACCGACCATCCGAAACACCGCGGATTTCGGGACGGGCTTCATCAACGCTTGGAAATCGTAATCATGTTTCGCCATCACTTAACCGCTCCCCCTCCGTTTCGACGAGCCTTCCATCCGACCCGGTGTCGATAAAACCTCCCGCGCTACAGCTCAACCATAGCCTTGATGACTTTCGACTCCGGCATCAGCCAGCGATCGAATTCATGAACGAGATTATCGAGAGTAGCCCGGTGCGTGACGTACCTTTCCACGTCGATCGTCCCCCGCCCGACTGTCTCCATTACGTGCTCGAAGTCCTGGCGCGTAGCGTTTCGGCTGCTTAACAGCGTCAGCTCCCGCTTATGGAACTCGGGATCGTGGAAGACGATGTCCGACTTAACCAGCCCGACAAATACGAGCGTCCCCCCGTGAGCCGCGAGCTCGAATGCGCCGTTCATCGATTGGACGTTGCCTGTCGCGTCGAATACGACAGTCGGAAAGTCGCCGGACGTCATCGCCGCTACTTGCTTTTTGGGATCCTCCCCCGCATGGATCGTGTGATCGGTTTGCACCCACGTTCGGCTGAAGGCGAGCCTTTCTTCGTTGATGTCCATCGATATGACTTTGGCGCCGGCCTCTTTGGCCCCAAACCAATCGGTCCGCCGCCGATGACCAGCACCGTTTCCCCGGCCTTCACCCCGGCTCGCCGCACCGCATGAGCCCCGATGGCGAGCGGCTCCAGCACGGAGGCTTGATCCGGCGCGAAAGGAGGCTCATTAGCGGCCGCCATGTCCGTTAGACACTTGGAACTGGAGACCCGTCCCACCACCGTCCCATGCCCGCCTCCCGCTCCGACTCCCGACGACGCCGGCATAGATCATACGAGCCGGTATCGCCGTGTCCCGCCGCCGGCAGCGGGAAACCGCTCCGGCTTCGGCGCTTAAGCGAAGGTCGGGACAGGGCGGTCTTTTTCTGCGCAAACCGAAGGCGCCGAAAAGGCAGCGGAGCGGGGAACGAGATGGAAATGTTCCCGTTATTTTCGTTCGTATCCCGTTTCCGGGCAAAACAACGGGAAAACATCCCGCTAAAATCGTCCATACCGTGCATTTCGCCGATTCGGCACCGTTTTAGCGGGAGCTTCTCCCGGTATTTCGACACGACGCCTATACGAGGGCGAGTGAACAGGAGATTTTCCCGTTCGTTCGATTCCGACGGTTCGGCGGGATTAGGATACGCCTGCCGTGAGCCGAAAGGCGCTGCTCGCTGCATCCTTTAGCGCACTCTCCGTTTACAAAACTGTAAGAAGACCCACTCTCCCGTCCCCTCGTCCGCAGCATCGATAAAGTCAACATTTTCAGTCATCCGAACACCACGAGATCATCAAAAAGGAAACAGGAAAGTAATACCGAAAAGTAATACCAAAAAGGCGCTCCCGTGCCGTGAGCGCCCAATGCCATGATGAACTATGATGAGGAATCCGGACGTTAGGTGCAAATGGTAGTGCGCCGCTTCATACGTCCTTTAATTCGGGCATGCCCAGCGCTGCCGAAACGTTGCACAGCATCCCCCGGGCCAGGAACAGCATCGTCCGTTCCTCGGCGTTCGGCATGCCGGCTGCGCGGAAGGCGTCCAGAACGATTCGGCGAACTTCTCCGTAGCCGCTGCGCATCGCTTCCTGAATCGCGTCCTCCCGGATCGTTTGAGCCTGCATCTGCAGCAGCACTTCATGCTGATACGCGTCCAATATATCCTCGTAAGCTTGGATCAGGCCGGTTTCCAGCTGTTCCGGCGACGCGGTCTCGACTACTTTGCGGAAGGAACCGATCACGCGCGCCCAGGATACCTCCAACGCCGTCAACAGCAGCGCTTCCTTTGTCGGGAAAAACCGAAAAATATACGGCTGCGAAATTTGAGCCCGTTCCGCGACCTTTGCCGTCGTGGCTCGGAAATACCCGATTTCCGCAAATACTTCGATCGCCGCCGAGATGATGTCCGATTTGCGATTGACCGATATCGAATCGATTTTAGCCATCGTGCCGCCGCCTCCATGCCGGTTAGTGATTCATCAATCAGTATAACCAGTATATACGATCGACAGCCCGGAGGCAACGCGGCGGCATTATCGGTAACGGCGGCAGGACCTCCGGAATATCCGGAGATCCTGTCATTCGCTTCATGAGGAATGCTTGGCCAGCAGGTGGGCGAAACGATCCATGAGCTCGATCGCCCCTTCGGTCATACCCGAGCGAAGCACGCCGTCGCGTATGTCCACCGACGGGTAGAGCGAGGTTTCCGTCAGTTTCGTTTTCCCTCCAGCTACTTCTTCGAACGTGACCGTCACCAGTCCGACGGCCGGAACGCCTTCGAATTCGTACGTATAAATAAGCCTCTCCGGCGACGTCACTTCGTGAAAGACTCCGTTATGCGCGTACTCGTTGCCAGCGGGATCCCGCTGTACGTATCTCCAAATGCCGCCCCTTCTCGCATCGAGACTGTCGACGACGGTCGTCATGCTGCTCGGCCCCCACCAATCGTTGATTTGGGCCGCATCCGTCCATAATCGGAATACGAGCTCGCGGGGAGCGTCGAATATTCGGCTGATGACGACCTCCTGTTTGTTCGGTTCCGCAATGATCGACGTTTTGGACATGTTCCCGTCTCCTCTTTTCGATAATAGGTTAATTCGGTTCGTTTTGCTGTTCCTTCATCTTGCTCAAAAGAGCATCAAACCGGTCGAATTGCTCTTCCTTGGCCTCCAAAAACGTTTGCACCCACCTGTCCAACTCGGCGAAGCGGTCTTTCCGCAGCTTGAAAATTCGCCGGTTCGCGACGGCCTGCACGACGACGAGACCGGCGTCGGTCAGCACTTTAAGATGCTTGGAAGACTGCGGCAGCCGAAGTCCGAGCCTCTCGGCGATTTCGCCGAGCGTAAGCGCTCCTCGGTCCCGCAGCAACTCCACGATGTTCATCCGGTTCGGTTCGGCAAGCGCGCTCAGCATGGCCGCATGCATGGAATCCCTCCTTTTGCTGCCGATAACGATCGGCTCGAGTGCCTGAATCCACTATACCACAGTATCAAGTTTCCTGTAAAGGAAATTTCTTTTTTAGGAAACTTTCGGCCTGGATTTACCGCGTTGCTAGGCATGAACGGAGAATACCGGGAATACAGTGTATAAGCAAATTCCAAATAAGCGAGGTCGTTCCCGTGCATATTCATGTGGTGCAAAGTGGAGAAACTTTGTGGCAGCTGTCTCAGCGATACGGAATCGGCACCGATGACATCGTCAATGCCAACGGACTTGAACATCCAAACCAACTCGTCGTCGGCCAAGCGATCGTCATTCCTACGCCATATGTCAGGTATACGGTTCAGCCGGGCGACACCCTCTGGAGCATTGCCGGTCAGTACGGAACTACGGTACCGGCGATCATGCAAGCGAGCCGAATCGCAAATCCTTCCATGATATATCCGGGGCAAACTGTTACGATCCCCGTTATTTTTTATGCCGTGAAGCCCGGCGATACGCTTTGGAACATCGCCCGATCCTTCGGAACTACGGCGCTGGCCATTGTGCAAGCGAATCGGATTGCGGATCCCGCCGGCATTTATCCGGGCCAAACTTTAACGATACCGGAACAACCGAAACCAACGATTGACGTCAACGCGTTTACGACCCAATTCGGACCGGCGGGCGCGCAAGGCGTTCGCGAAGCGGCTTCCGATTTGACCTACGCAAGTCCTTTTGGATATCGCATCCGAGCGGATGGGAATCTGGAAAGCATCGATGACCGCGCGATTATTCAAGCCGCCCTATCGAACCGTGTCGTTCCGATGATGGCCATCACGAACTTCTCGGCAACGGAGGCCGGTACGGAGCTGGCGCATACGATTTTGTCCGACCCCGAGTTAATCGAAACGCTGTTGACGAATATCGTCCAAACGATGAAGGAGAAAGGGTATCGCGGGCTTAACGTGGATTTCGAAAATGTCGCGCCCGACGATCGCGAGCCGTACAATCAATTTTTGAGACGCACGGTCGACCGGATGCATGCCGAAGGCTACTTCGTCTCCTCCGATCTGGCCCCGAAAACGAGCGGCGAGCAGCCGGGCTTGCTTTATGAAGCGCACGATTACCCGGCGCACGGAAGCATTGTCGATTTTGTCGTCCTGATGACGTATGAATGGGGCTACAGGAAAGGCCCGCCGCAAGCCATCTCTCCCATCGATCAAATGGCCGCGGTATTGGACTATGCCGTTACCGTCATTCCGAGACATAAAATATGGATGGGATTTCAAGTATACGCGCGAGACTGGATCGTTCCGCATGTTCAAGGACAGGAAGCCGAAACGTTCGACATGCAGGAAGCGATCCGGCGGGCGATCGAGCATCGGGCGGACATTCAATACAGCACGCATAGCCAGTCGCCGTTTTTCAAATATGTGGACGGCCAAGGACGCTCGCACGAGGTTTGGTTCGAAGATGCGCGCAGCGCCCAGGCCAAGTTCGATTTGGTGAAAACCTACAATTTGCGAGGGATCAGCTATTGGGTTTTAGGTTATCCGTTCCCGCAAAATTGGGTGCTTTTGGAGAACAATTTCAACATTCGAAAATACGAGGTGTAGCCTGGCGATGCGGCTGAAACACCTCTTCGACATGCTCGACCGCATTGACCCGAGTCGTAAAACGCCCGGACGGCTCCGGCACATTGACACTTCGATCTCACGAGCACGGAGGCTCCACCGAGAAAACCAGCTCGATTCTCGCTCATCTACCTTCCTCCATGACAGCTTCGTCCCAAACCCCGAAAGAAAAAAGCAAGCAATTTCAGCTGTTCGCCCATTTCCTCCACAAGCCGTTTGCTCCCGAAACCGCTCGGAGCTAACGGTTGAACTTGGGGTGCTTCCGGCTCCGTGTTTCCGCGAACGTAATGGTACGGCAATACCCAAACGTTGTCTCGATAATGGATTTCCGGGGACGATTCATCGCCATGGACGGCGGTTCCGCAGGGGCATCACGGCGATGAACGCAAAAACGCCGTACGGCGGGAAAAGCTCCTTTGCCGTGCGGCGATTACTGCCCGAAATATCGGGACTACGGTCTTCTTATTTTCTCCTGCTTTTTGTTTTCCGGAATCGGCGCAGGCTCGGCGCGTTCGTCGAGTCGGAATACCCGAGCGCCGCGCAGTCGGTTCCGATCCGCTCCGGGCAATCCGTATGTACCGAAGCCCGCGCTTCCGGCATAGCCGAGCAGAACGCCGTAATAATTGCCGTGATACGTGTTGACATGATCTAAACTTATAGGCCATGTAAAATTGCAGCATTTCCTCTTCGCCCGGACCGGCGTTCGGAGTCGAATCCTCGTCGTGATTGCCGAACGTTACGGCCCATTTGATTCCCCGCTGCTCCATGGGCCGGGCGACGTTGTTCATCGCCTGCTTCATCTCCGCCGCCGTATCGCAGCCCGACGTAATGTTATCGCCGTTAAGTACGACCAAATCCGGCTTTTCGGCGTCCAGCACCTTCTCCATCAGCTCCACGTTCCGCAGGTCGATATGCTCGTCATCCTGGGTATCGTTGAACTGGACGATTTTAAAGGTCCCGTCGGAGTTGAACTGCAGCTTCAAATTGTCGTTGATCGCCGCTTTCGCCTCTCCTTCGCCGAACAATCCGACGGGCACGCCCGCCGACCCGAGCGTAAGCGCAAGCGCGCCCGCTCCGCCGGCTTTCATAAAATCCCTCCTGCTCATGCTTTTGCTTGTTTCGCTTCGGCTCATCGATCGAATACCTCCTGTCGCGTATTGGACTGTCACCTCCCCCTCAATGTATCGAAGAAATGTAAGACGGATATAACCCCGGTTTAAACGTTTTATTAAAGACGGGTGCAAAAAAAAAAGAAAAAAGCGCCGAAAACCGAAGTTTCGGCGCGTCGGGTCAATCCTTCCAACCGTTACCGTCCAACCCCGTTCTCGAACGGCGCCGACCGTTTCAGCACGAACTCGGCGGTTACCGGGAGATGGTCGGATGCCGGAGTGGCGATGACTTCAGCCTTTCCGAGCTCGAGATCGTCGGAATGGAAAATATAGTCCGCCCGAATACGCGGCGCGTTCGACGGGAACGTGTAATCGGCGGCGCTTCCGGCGAACGCGTCCCGGAAAGCGTTCGACAGGATCAATATCTCTTTCGTGTTCGGAGCCGCGTTCAAATCCCCCATGATGATCGAGCCGTTCTGCTCGCCGACGATTTCGACGATTTCGGCGGTTTGCTCGGCTCTCTCTTCCGGGCTTAGTCCGAGATGGGTATTGAAAATGTGTATAAAATTGCCTTTGACGTTGATCGTCGCTTTCAGAAGCCCCCGCTGCTCCCGCGGGCTGCTCGTAATCAGCTGATTGTCGCTTGCGATAATCGGATATTTGCTTAAAATCGCCGTCCCGTACTGGCGGCGTTCGCCCCCCTCCTCGAGAGGATCGCGGTCCAGATTGGCGCCGAACGCGTAATGCATGCCCAAATAGTCGGCGAGCCATTTCGTCTCGTCCAGAAATTGGCTTCTGGCGGACCAGTGCTTGTCGATTTCCTGAAGTCCGATCACTTCGGCGCCCGAAGCGGCGAGCACGTCGCCGATCCGCTTCAAATCCCATACGCCGTCGACACCCATGCCGTAATGAATGTTATAGGACAAAACTTTCACGGTAATGTTTTCTCCTCTCGGAAATTCCGGCGGCGCCCCTTCCGCGGATACCCGGCTTCCCATCCCGATTACGGCGATCGCCAATACAAGCGCCAACCATCGCGATAAAACGGCGGTTCCCCGATTGTTCCCCATGGCCCTCACAATCGCTCACTCCCCTAACTAAACTGGCAATTGACGTCAATGCGGATTCTATCGTGTCGCGACGCTTTTATTATAGATTGATAGCTTTCGGAAAAGGATACCCGATTCTCCGAACCTTGTACCCGATTGTCGGCTGTTGTCCGGGGATCGACATCATTCCTTAACGAAAAAAGCCGCGGCACCGGCTGACCGGTAAACGCGGCTTTCGGTTTTGGATGTATCGGGGTGCGGCTTTACGGCGTAGATGCCGCAAATGGAGAAGCATATCCGGAGATCCGCCGTAAAATGCGATGCGCGTCTTCGTCCTTCATCGAGCCGAACCGGTTCGCCGCATCCACAATTTTCGGGAACAACTGAATGTCTCCCGCGCTTGCCAAAGCGGCTACCCCGGGGAACGACAGCGCAAAGTGAACGCAAGCGTCGATAATGTCCTGCTGATGGAACGGTTCGTACCAGGTGGAATAGTTTCGCCGCTGTCCTTCGCTCCACGGACCTTTCGCAATCGCTTTGATGACTCTGACGGCCGCGTTCTGCTTCCCCGCTTCCTCCGTCAGCTTGTCGAAATCTTCCTTGTACTGCGGGATGGAATACAAAAAATAGTTGAGCGGGAGCAGCACCGTGTCGAACGGATACCGGCGAAGCGCTTCCAAATGAGTCGCCGGCGCTCCGTGTCCGTGTCCGGTAATTCCGATCGCCTTGACGATTCCCTCGTCCTTGGCATCGATCAGCGCCTCCAGCGCGCCGCCTTTTTTCATGCATAAGTCCAGGTTTTCGATGTCCCCCACAGCATGCAGCTGGATCAGATCCAACGAATCGACCTGCAACCGCTCCAAAGAGCGGCGAATTTCCGCTTTTGCTTTTTCTTTCGTGCGTTCCCCCGTTTTGGTCGCCAAAAAAATGCCGTCCCGAACTTTCGGCATCCACGGACCCATGCGCACTTCGGCATCGCCGTAGCTGGCGGCGGTATCGAAATGATGAACGCCGTTGTCCAGCGCGAATCGAATCGATGCGTCGGCTTCTTCCTGCGACACGGAGCCCAGCTTCGCGGCGCCGAACATCACGACGGACGTCCTGTAATTCAACCTGCCCATTTTGCGTTCCAACATAAAGACCAGCTCCCCGCGTAGGATTATGCAATCCGGTACATGCCTTGGCCCGCATTACGCTCGTTCCCTGCCCCGCCTTTGCTGCAGCTCGGCGGCTTGATCGTACGGATAAGAGACCGGCGTCTCGCTGACCCGATTCAGCCGCTCCACCTGGTCGGCCGTCAAAGACCAGCCGGATGCGCCCATATTGTCCTCCAGCTGCTCGACGCAGCGCGCGCCGATAATGGGCGCGGTGATTTCGTCCCGCGACAGCAGCCAATTGAGCGACACTTGCGCAGGCGTCCTGCCGGTTTCGCTTGCGATCTCTTGAACGGTGTCGATAATCGCCCAGGTCGTTTCCGTATTCCATCTGGACCATAGCTCGGGACTGTCGCCTACGCGCGTATTTTCCGGCGGCTTCTCCATGCCGCGGCGAAACTTCCCGCTCAACCAGCCGCCGCGCAGCGGGCTCCACGGGATGACGCCGATGCCTTCGGACGCGCACAGCGGCAGCAGCTCGTATTCAGTCGCCCGGCAGAGCAGGCTGTATTGCGGCTGCAGACAGACGAACTCTTCCCAGCCGCGCTCCCGGCATATGCCGATGGCCTTCATCAGCTGCCATGCGCGAAAATTGCTGGCGCCTATGTAGCGCACGAGCCCTTCCCGAACAAGATCGTGGAGCGTACTCAGCGTTTCTTCGAGCGGCGTGGCCGGGTCCCATGCGTGTACCTGGTACAGATCGATATAATCGGTGCCGAGACGCCGCAGGCTGGCTGCCACGGCAGCCCGAATATGTTTGCGGCTAAGTCCGATGTCGTTGGGGCCTTCGCCCATGGCTCCGCGCACCTTGGTCGCGACGACGAAATTTTCGCGACGCTTGCCCTTCAACCAGGCTCCGACGATTTCCTCGGAGCGGCCGCGGCCGTACACGTCCGCGGTATCCAGAAAATTGCCGCCTTCTTCGGCATAGCGGTTCATGATGGATGCGCTTTCTTTTTCGTCGGCCGCGCCTCCGAACGTCATCGTGCCCAGGCACAGCTCGCTTACTCGAAGCCCTGTCCTTCCCAAATAACGCGTTTTCATGCCTTCATCCTCTCCCTTCGCTTTACCGAATCGAATCGGAGCTTTATAGCTATTATAAGTGGCATTCGTCAATAAATAATAGTAGTCAATTCATTTTACAATAATTATATATTTTATTCTTAATACTATTTTTGTAGTAACTAACGATGAAAGCTAATCATTGAGCAAAAAAAAAATCGCGAATGCCCGTCGGACATCCGCGCCATCGTCGGCACCATAAGCAGCCGGCTTATATTTCTTCGTTTTCGTCTGCCGTAACCTTCAACAATTGTTCCTGCCGCTTCCGAATGTAATCGTCGGCTTTCCTCAACGTCCCGACCAAGCGAAGGCTCTCCTCTTCCCCCAAATGGTTGACGAGACCGACGAACATATCGAGGCGGGCTTCATTGATGCGTTGAATGTACGCTTTGCCTGCGTCCGTCAGTCGAATCCGGACGACTCGCCGGTCGGCCGAATCGGCATGCCGCTCGACAAACCCTTGCGCCTCCAAATGATTGATATGCTGCGATACCGTCGGCGAGGTGACGTTCAGCTTCCCGCTTATGTCCGAAACCTTCAGCCCCGGCTCGCCGTCCTTGACATTCTCGCTGATGAAATAAAGAACCATGGCCTCGCCCGGCTTCTGATTATAAATCGCGCGCTGCTGCATCGAATTCCCGCGACTTTGGATGAACGATTCCATTAACAGCTTCGCGATATGCTGCAGCTTATCCGACAATTCGCTTCCTCCTCGATTATTGTTGTTCCTTGGACGCCGCGAATCGCTCCGCGATCGTGTAAAACGCTTCCTTGGGTTCCCAAGGCATGTCGGGATAAGCCGTGCCTCGGCCTTCCTTGAAGACTCGCACGATCCCGTAAGAAGCCCGGTCGAAATCGCGGCGAGGGTCATCGTCGTACGGCAAATTATGGGACGCGAACGTACACCAAAACGCCGTATCGACTCCGGCTTCCTCGAAAACGTCGAGGCTTTCGTTAAAATACCGGCTCTGTTCGGACTCGTCGCGGTCGAAATCGCCTGTCAGGCGGACGGCGCGCGGACCGTCCCATTCGACGATGAACATGCCGCGAGCGCCCAAATCGCGCGCGCCTTTGAAGGTTGTGCATCCGAACTCGGAAATTGCCAGCGGCTTGCCCGAGCCGGCCAGCTTCTTGACCGAATCGGCGTAGCGATCCGCAACCTCGGCGGAATTGTAGGCGTCGACGGCGATCAAGTCGAAGAGCTCCCAGTTCACCGGTTCGGATGGCAGGGCCGCGTATGTGATGCGGCCGCCGAATCGGGCCCGAACAACATCTGCGGCCCGCTTCAGGAAGCCGTTGAGCAGATCCGGCAGTTTCGCGAAAGCCGCGCGGACAACGGCCGGCTGGGACAATATCGAGAGGCGCTCCGGCAAAGTCTCGCCGGGCAGAAAGCCGCGGGTAAAGAGCGTCAGCTCGGCCCCCGCGACCATGATCACCTCAGCCCCGGCAAGCCGAAGCCGTTCGGCTCGCTCGGCGCAATCCGCGAGCAAGGCCAGCAGCTCTTCTTGGTCCAGATCGTTCGTGAACGGCGAGAACCATACCTCGAGGCCCGCCGCTGCCGCCGCTTGTGCCGCAATGTCCAGGCGATCGGGCTCGCCGCCCGTCACGCGCACGGCAGTGCAATGGAGATCGCGCCGGATAATCTCCATCTCCCGGCTCACTCTCGCCGCATCAAAATCGGGGTGCGTGCTGCCTCCTTCGCTCAGGAAGCCGGTATCGTAGGTCACTCCTCGCATCCGCACAGCGGACAACTCCTTTCGCCTTCTCAACTACATAGGTATCCTAATATATTGTGTGGTAATTAATTAGGTAACCTAAGTATATGCGGAATCGTTCCGGTCGGTCAACTGTAAAATCGACGGCTCCCCGATCCCGTAAAAGAAAAAAGCCGCCGAGTTGGCGACTTTTTACGCGAATAGGGCTTTGTTCGAACGGCGCTTTTACTTCCGGTTGCCGTGCTTACTTGATCGTATCCGGCAGTCGTCCCGACAATATTCCCGCTCTTCGGATCACTTCGATTCGTTCCTCCCTACCTTCAATCTTCTCGATCATGTCGATAGCGGTTTTAAAATTCGTAATCACGTATCCCGTCGTCTCGAATCCGTTCGGAATTTGCCGGGCGTTCCTCCCGCTGCATGGATTTTGGGATTGATACGAAGAGGCGACCGACTGTCCCTGTCGGCCGCCCAAGCTGTCCGTTAGTCTTTCATTCGTTTATTTTTTCCGTAACGGTTCGTCCTCTGATCCGTTTATTGCTGGCCGGCCAAGTAGTCGGCAAGCTGGTCGAAGGTGCCGCCGAAGCCTTGTTTGACCATCGGGGCCATGCCGTCGAATGCGGCTTGCTCTTCCGCGGTCGGGTTCAGAGGGCCGCCTTGCAGCGTAAGAGTGGTCTTGTTGCCGGTTTCTTCGAGCGTTAAAATATTGATGATTTCAAGCGGCCAGTTCGGGTTGAACGGCGCCCGAATCGTGTTTCCTTGTTCGTCCGAAAACGATTGGACATACACCAGCTTTTCCGGAGCGGCGACTTCCCGATAAACGAACTTCCCCCACATGACCTGACTGCCGTCCGGCGACTTTTGGCAGCCCAGGAACATCCCGCCGGGACGCACATCCATTTTGACGACGTCGAGCGAGAAGCCTTTCGGTCCCCACCATTTACCGAAATGCTCGGGGTCCGTCCAGACCTTAAATACAAGCTCACGCGGGGCGTCGAAGACACGGGTGAGCACCAGTCCAACATGTTGTTGTTCTGCCATCACGATTCCTCCTCTTTATTGGGGAAAGGAAGTCCCTTTCCTTCTTTGTGCAAATGCTTCAAATAATCGGAAAGCCGGTCAAACCGTTCTTCCCATAAGCCGCGGAACGAATCCAGCCACTCGTCGATTTCTTGGAGCGGTTCGAGCCGCAGCCGGTATATACGTCGATTGGCCTCGGGACGCACCTCGACGATTCCCGCTTCGTTCAGAACTTTCAAATGCTTGGACGCTTGCGGCTGCCGCATTTGCAATCGATCGGCGATCTCCCCGACCGTCTTGGGGCCGTCTCGCAGCAGTTCGACGATTTGCAATCGGTTGGGTTCGGCCAGCGCACTCCATGTTGTCGCATTCATGTCTCAACATCTCCCCCTCCCGATACCGGCAGGCTTACAGCGTACCGGAAGCTTGAGCCAACAGCCGGGCGAGCAAGTCGTAGTCGGGCGTATCTCCTTCGCGTATTTTCAGCCACTTCCGTTCGGCCGGTCCTTCGAAGCTTTTGGGAACTTCGAGACCGGTTGCGTTCATAATCATAAACGCAATCGCGTCCTTGGAAGGCGAAATAACCGCCGCGTAATGCCCGTTTTTCAGAAAATGCGGTTTCTTGTATTGAATTCGTTCTTCGACATCCGGGATGGTTTCATGGACCATTTGCCGAAGTTTGCCGCACAATTCGACTTGCCACGGTTGATTCAGGTTTTCGATAAACGAACTGACCTCTTGATTCATTGGGGTACTCTCCTTCTCCTCATTAGTATGATCCGGATCGGAAGTTGCGGGATCCGCCAATCGTTCCTCCCTGTTGGGGATATCTGGATTGCTTGTTTTGAATATACCATTAAGGGAATATTCCCGTCAAGGAATTTTTAGACAAAAATTTCGATCATGCATCGGATCGGCTTTACGCTCGGGAATACGCCGGATTTGCCCGCAAGCATCTTGCGCGCCTGCCCATTTGGTGCTGGGCAAGCTTCCCAATCTTCCGGCCTCACATATGATGATGTAGACGAATGGGAGGGGGTGTTTGTTATGGCTTACTATCCTTACGGTCAATATCACCATCATCACGTACACCCGTATTACCATCATTATTACCCGCATTACTATCACCCTTACGGGTATGGGCACCACCATCATTATCATCCCTGGCATCATTTCGGTCATCACGGCGGAATGTACGGCGGCTGGGGCGGCCATCATGACGGATACCGAAAAAAATAAGTTCCGGGAAAGGAGAGGGGCTCCCCTCTCCTTTCAACTTTTCGTCCGGCACTCGTTCGATTTATCGATACTGCGGTGATAATCTGAAATCGATGGCGGTTCATATTCCATTCGGAATCGCCCGTTTCGGAGGGTACGATGGAAGCGGCGGCGGTACTGGATAAAGCGAAGAAGAAGGCAAGAGAGCTGAAGCGAAACCTGTTCGTTTTATTTTTAGCCTATAAAGATCGGAGTGCCGTGGTATGCCAAATGGTTTGCCGCGTTGGTGGTCGCTTACGCTTTCAGTCCGATCGATTTCATACCGGATTTTATTCCCGTTTTGGGCTATCTCGACGATTTGATCCTTGTGCCGCTCGGCTTTGCCCTCGCCTATTTCGAAACGACGCCTATGCGAGAGCGAGTGAACTGGAGGTTTTCCGGTTCGTTCGAGAAAAAGCCGGAAGTCGACGGACTGCGTCGACTTCCGGCTTTTTTGCGCATGTGCTGCATGTTATTTTCCGGCAGGCCGCATCGGGGTTTCCGCATCGGCGGATGAAATAAGTTCCGATTTTTGCAAAAGCCTTTGCACGATGACGGCCACTTCCGCTCGGGAAATGTCCGATTGCGGCGCAAGCCGGTTTGCTTCCCGGCCGGAGACGATGCCGGCCTGCAAGCAGTCGGCAATGGCGGCGATCGCCCATTCCGACGCGTCCGACGCATCCGCATACGGACGCAGCAAGCTTCCCGCTTCGCCGGTCCGAACGCCCGCCCGCAGGCCGGTCATGCCCATCGCTTTCGCCATGATCGTCATCGCCTGCTCCCGGGTGATCGATTCCGTAGGACGGAAGGAACCGTCCTCGAATCCGCCGATCAAGCCGTACGCATAGGCTGTCCGTACGGCGCCGCCATACCAGTCCGAAGCCTTTACGTCCGTGAACGGAACAGTTCCGCTTTCCGGTTTGAGGCCGAGCGCCCGGACGACGATCGCAGCGAATTCGGCGCGGGTTATCGCTTGGTCGGGAACGAACCGGTTATCGCCCATGCCGGAGATGACCATTCTCGAGCCCATATCGTTTACGGCCTCGCGGGCCCAATGCCCTTCGACGTCCGCAAATGCGAGCGGGTGCCAGACGACGGAGTACGCGCTGTTGGTCAAGCTGTTCAGCACCGCGTAATAGCTGCCGTCCGCTACAATGATTCGGGTCGGCACATGGCGGACGGTACCGTCGGGATCGATGACGACGCCCGTCGTTATTTTGCCGGGATCCATGCCTTCGGGAATGGCGATCGTTCGTTCCACGTAGTCGTTGAACTTGGATAGTTCGATCGTCGTTTCGCCGTACGTTCCTTTTACCGTAAATTCGAGCGGAGGTGCGACGATCGTAAATGGTCCGGCGGATGCCGCATGTTCCAAGATTTTCACCATATCCGCAGCCGGCTTCGCGATCTCGATCCGGATTTTGATATCGCGCAGCTCCACGGACGCGCCGAACTTTTCCGATAACGAATCGATGTCGATATGCCGCGCCGGCAGCGTATAGGCGGCGTTACCCGTTTTGATTTCGACGATCGCTTGTTTAAGCTCCATGCTTTTGACCATTCGCCCGTTAAGCTCTCCGATGACGATGTCGGAATTCGCGTTTACCGGAATCGTTATGACGGCTCCTTCCCCTTCCGCCGCCAGCCTGCTTTCCAGCTTGCCCGGGTCGACGGCCACGGTCGTTACCGTCCGGCCGTCGATTCGGCCGGTCGTCGCCGTACCGGCGTTTTCGACCTTTCCGTTGATCAGAACGTCCACACCGTTTCCCGAGGTTCCCGAGGTTCCCGACGTTCCCGACGTTCCCGATGATCCCGGGCTCGTGGGAATCGGCGCCGCTGGAGCAGCGGGCGTTTCGTCGCCTCCTTGGACGGGGGCTTGCGGCGTTACGGCTTGCGACGGAGCCGAAACCGGGCCGTCACCGACGCCGTTCACCGCTTTCACCGTAAAGGTGTAAGCCGTTCCGTTCGTCAGCCCCGCGACCGTGATCGGGCTTGCCGTACCGGTCGCCGTAACGCCTCCGGGCGAAGCCGTCACCACATAATGCGTGATCGCGCTGCCGCCGTTGCCGGCCGGCGGCGTAAAGCCGACGATCGCCTCTCCGTCTCCGGCCGTCGCCGTGACGCCGGTCGGGGCCGGCGGAACCGTCTTCGGCACGGCGCTCGCTTCGTTCGATGCGGCGCTGTCTCCGCCCGGATTGGTCGCTTTGACGACGAAATAATATGCCGTTCCGTTGCTCAAACCGGTCGCCTCGTAGCCGTATACCGAACCGGCAACCGTTCCGACCGCCTCTCCGTACGGCTCGGCAGCGGTTCTCATGAATATTTTATATCCCGTCGAACCGTTCACTGCCGTCCAGCTCAAGCCGACTCGCCCGTCTCCCGCGACGGGAGCATGCAAGACCGGGGCACCCGGCGACGGCACCTGCGGTATGGCGCTCACTTCGTTCGATGCCGCGCTCGCCCCGGCCGGATTGGTCGCTTTGACGACGAAATAGTACGCGGTGCCGTTTGTCAGTCCCGTCCATTCGTAAACCGAGCCGCTGACGGATGCGAACGCCGCTCCGTACGTCCCCGGGACCGTCCCGGAATAGACCGAATAGCCGACCGCTCCGTACACTTCGCTCCAGCCGAGCATCACGCGGCCGTCTCCGGCCGTTACCGTTTCGATGACCGGCGCGGAGACGCCCGGCCAAGGCAGCGTCACGGCGGCGCTGGAAATTTGCGCGAGCGAGCCCGCGTCGAACGCAAGCTGCGCGCCTGCGACCTGCGCGACGTTCGTCGCGCCGAGCCCGTCGAACGTCGCTACGCCCGCCGTTGCGGTGACCGTCGTCGTTCCCGTCAACGTCCATGCCCCCGCATCTTTCCTGGATACGGTCACAACCGTGGCGTTATCTGCTGCGGCCGTATTGCCGTACGCATCCTTCAGCGTCACAACCGGCTGTCGGGCGAACGGCCCCCCGTTCGAGGCAGGCGCCGCGATTTGTTGCGTCAGCTCCATCGCTACCGCGCTTCCCGCCACAGGTGCGAACGTCAGCGTGTTCGACGCCGGCACCGTCACCCCGTCGACCGTAAACGCGATCGTTTGCGACGCCGCCTTGTGCAGCTTCAGGTTCGCCGTCGCCGCGCCGCCCGCGAACGCGACCCCGATCGTCTGCGACGAAGCCGCCGTCAACTCCGTCCCGGCGAAGCTGCCATAGCTTCCGTTCGGCGCCTGCGCATAGCCCGACACCGTGACATCGCGCACGCCGTTGAATGCCGTAACGACGTTGCCTTGCGCATCTTTGACTACGAGATGTATCGCAACGTTCTCTCCGACCGGGGGAGTTAATCGTGCCGCGGACGCTTCGACCGTCTGCACCCCCGCGTCCACGAGCACACCGGCGGCACTTCCTACGGAATTCAGCGTCAGCAGCGCCGCATTTCCCATACCGTCCTTGATCGTCGCGCCGTTCAAACGGATCGTTCCGACGGTCACTCCGTCCGTATCCCGATCGCCGGACCGGACCGTATACGCGAACGAAATCGCATTCGTTCCGGAGCCCGACGCATAAGCCGCCTGCACGGATGCCGTGCCGATCGAAAGCGCAAGCTCCGGCGTACCTTCGGCCGTATCGACCGTCACGATTTCGGAAAAGGTTACCGTAAAGGCAAGCGTCTGTCCCAACCGATACGTACCGTTCGAAGGAACCAGGACGCCGACGACGGTCGGAGAAACAGCGTCTACAAGTACTTTGTCCGTACGTCCGACGCCTTGCAGCGTCGGCAAAGCGTCGTTGCCCGCAGCATCGCGAATCGCCGAACCGCCCGTCAAGCCGATCGAACCGGCGACCGATACACCGTCCGTGTCCAAATCGCCGCTTGCAACCGGATAACGGAACGCCAGCTCGGTCGCCGTGCTGCTTTCCGCCATGTAAGCCGCGGTCCGAGCGGAGCCGCCGACCGTCAAATCAAGCGTCGGCGTGCCTGAAACCGTCACCGGCTCGCTTAGTTTCACGACGAAATCCAGATGTTGTCCCGCGATATAAGTGGCATCGGTAGGAACCGAAACTTCGGTCACGTGCGGCTGTATCGCGTCGATGCGAATACCGGCCGTATCCGTTTCGGTCAAAGTCGGAATCAGGGCATTTCCCGCCGCATCTTCGATCGTCCCGCCGTTCGGGCTAATGGCCGCACCGATGGCGATCCCGTCCGCATCCTCGTCTCCCGGCTGCACCGTATAAGTAAAATACATTTGCGATTTCGATAAATCCTGCGACGAATAGGCGGCATAAACGGTTGAAGTTCCGACCGTCAACGGGATCCGCGGAACGCCGCCCGCCGTGACGACCGTCACCGTTTCGTCCGTATGCACCGTGATCGTCAGTACATCCCCCGCCTTATAGCTTCCCGCTGCCGGCATAACTACGGAACCGACTTTGGGCTCGATCGTATCGATCGCGATCGCCTTGTTCGCGCCGAGCGAACCGATCGTACCGGGAGCCGCCAAGGCGGTAACCGCATCGTTTCCGGCCGCATCGCGAATCGACCCGTCGTTGACAGACAAGGCGGACGACGAAACGTAATCCAGATCGTTCGCCGTATCTCCGGATTGGACCGTATAAGTAAATACGAGTGTCGCCGTACCGGAGCCGCTTTCGTAACCGATCGCCCGGTCGGCCTCCCCCGTCTCGAGCGTTATTTGCGGCGTACCGGTTACAATGACCGGCTCGCTGAACATCACTGCGACCGGAATGACGGCTCCGGCCTTATACAAGCCGTTCACTTTAGCAGACGAAACGCCGGTGACGGACGGTTTCTGCGCATCGATCTTCACATCCGCCGTGCCGCCAACGTTGTTCAGCGTTAAATCCGCATCGATCGAACCGCCGCGGATCGCCCCTCCGTTAGCCGACAGCGTTCCGACCGTTATGCCGTTGCCGTCTAATTCTCCGGCCGCCACCGTATACCGGAACAACAATTCGGTCGTTCCCGTACCGGAAACATAGTTGGCCGCGACTTGCGCGCTTCCGATCGTCAAAGCTAGCGCAGGAGTGCCGTCGACCGTCACCGGCTGGTCGAAAACGACCGTGAATTCGAGCTTCCTGCCCTCCGCATACGTACCGTTTGCGGGCACGCCGACCGAAACGACGCTCGGTCCTGCCGTCACGCTCACGGCAATGGTCCGAATTGCCGAGCCTCCCCCGTCGCCGACCTGCACCTTGAAGCTGTCGGGGCCCGAGTAACCGTTTGCCGGCTGATACGTAATCGTGCCGCCCGGTGCGATGTCCGCGCCTCCCGATGGAGCCGTGGCGCCGGTAATCGTCAAGGTGCCGTGACTTGGCGCGCCGTCCGCCGCTTCCGTCCAGGTCAGCGTTTGGCCTAAATCCGCGTCGCTTGCGTGGAGCAAGCTTTTGACATCCGTCGCCGAAGCGTTCCTGGGCAGGGTCAAACTCGTTGCCGACCCAGCGAAAACCGGCGGCCGGTTAACGGTCAGCGCCGCTCCGTTCGACGTCGCCGGCGGATTTACGCTGCCGGCGACGACGACTCGATACGCATAGCCGTTCATGTCGGCGGTCGCGCCGGTAATAGTTAACGTATCGGTTGCCGAACCGCCGTAAACGCCTCCGTCATGGACATCGACGAACGTTCCCGTTCCGGCATCCGTCTGCCATCGGTACGTCAAAGGCGCTTTTCCCGTCGCCGTTACCGAAAAGCTCGTACTGCCGCCGACGTTAACCGTCTTGTCGACGGGCTGTGTTTGGACGGATGGCGGCTCGTTGGCCGGGTCGACGACATTGACCGCGCCCGGACCGGAAACCTTGAAGCGGACTTTGCCTGTAATCCCATGGTCATAACTGGTCATGACGATATAGTAACTTGTACCTTCCGTAAGCGGTATGTCGATCATGGCGGACAACAGCATGCTCTCGGCATCCACGTCGTCATTGCCGGCCATTAGATTGGCCAACGGGTTCGAAAAATCGAAACGATCGCGGTACAAAAATAAGGTCGTATCGTCAATGTCCGTATATTGCGGGTCCGAGACTACCTCGATATCGTAATTTCCGGACGTTTCCGGGACGATTTTCCTGACAAAATAATTTCGCTCGAAGGGAACATCCTCCAGGAATGTATACGGCTTCGTATCCCCCCCGCCGACCCATCTGCCGTTATCTTCGTCGTAAAACCACGTTCTGCTGAAGTACGCATTCGCCCATTGATCATCGGTCGGATCGTCGTTGTTTGTCGCTACATCGCCGGGCATGATCGGCCTGTCGAAGGAGGTGCCGTTCGACAATTCTCCGTCAAAAATCGTATCGACACCCGCCGCCGCCGCCCTTTCCGGAAAAAACGGGATGCAAGCGAGCACGATGATCGCGATTGCCGCCATAAACGTTGCCCGATTCCCCTTCGTACTCCAAGTCCTCATAGAGTTCATCTCCCCGCCGCTCGCCGCTTATAGATCGGTAGTCGACTCGCGCGTCGTCGAGTTTTCGCCATTTTTTGCGATAATCGTTTCCGGCCGAACTGAGCGCCGCGCGGTCGCCGTGCCCTTCATTATAACGGATCGGCTCTAAACAAATTCTAAACATTTAGATACTTTTGGACTATCCTATAATCCTATAGCCCTATTCCATCGCCGTTTTTCGTAAGTTGGAGGAATCGGGACCCGGATTCGTCCGGTTCGGCTTGCAGCAAAAAGAACCGCCGGAGCGTTTCTCCAGCGGTTCTTTTTGCTTTATGCGTCAGGCGAACGGCCGATTACGGACTCGCTCCTCCGCCCCCCGAGCCGGAGCCGGAAGCTTGCAGCGGTGCGATCGTCCCTCCGGCGATGCTTTTAACGACGCCCGAAACCGTCGTCGCCTCCAGCCGGTACGTAAAGCTTTTCGAGGCGTCTGGCACTTCGATAATAAATTCGTACGGATATACATTCGTCGTTTCCGTCTGCTCCGGTCCGTCCCCGATCCGGTAAAGGAGCGACACGCTTTGCGTCTGATTCGGCTTATCCGTCATGTAGACATAAGCGTAATACGACTCGGGGCTCATTTGCAGCACCATCGCCTTGCCGTACGCATGCTCGGAAACGGTTTGGCCGAGCTGCGGTTGGCCGTTCAGCTCGTACGACAGCTGCGAGAACGCCGGCGCCTTTACTCCGGGGATGCGGAGCACGGCGGCTTTCAAGCTTTTGGCCGGAATCATGGCGGTGAAGCTGCCGTTTACAACATTTACCTGCACCTTGCTGCCGTCGGGAGCATACAGCTCGGCCGTGCCGTTGAAGCCGCTTCCGCCGGGCACCTTGCTTCCGAGCTGAACGTCGACCTTCTCCGGCACATTGCTTTCATTGATCAGGGCGATGCCGAGCACTCCGTCTTTGCGCGCGGCCAGCCAGTCGATCTGCACGTTGTCCGTCTGAACGATACCTTCGTCCAGCCACAGCCACATCCCTTGTTCGTCGAAGAAGCTGCCCGGCGCGTGCCCGTATTGATTCGAATTAAAGTAAGCGTACCCCTGCTGCCGCAGCGAAGGAAACTGGATGCGATTTTCCGACCAAAGCTGCGTCAGGTTGATCAGGAAGTCTTCCAGCATCGACAGGAACGGCGGCAAATGATGCCAATAAATGCCCGTATAGTCGGGTCCTTGCAGCGGGTACTCCGGCTTTTGCTGGAACGTCGAAAACGTGTTCTGGTAATACCCCGGATAATTGGTAAACCGCCCGACGATCGCATTGCGCGCGATGTCCGCGAAATACGTATCTCCGGTATAATCGGCCAGCCTCAGCAAGTCGCCGGCCCAGCTCGACATAATGATGTTCGAGCTGCGGGCGAACGTCGAGGATTGTTCGAGCCCGAGACCGACGCGGGACGGTATCCAGCTCGGCAGCTGCTCCTGCTGCTGTTCGATCAAGTAGTTGCTGGAAAGGTTCCCCGGGTCGCCGGGCGGACGGCCGATACGCCGTTGGTCGTCGCCGTGCCACCAGAACTTGTCGCTTGCTTCGTTGCCGTAGTGGAAATTGGCGCGGATTTGCGCGATGTCGTTCACCGTCACGGGCTTCTTGCGTTTGCCGCCGTCGATTCCCGGCACCCACAGCGTTGTGGCCAGCCAGCGGGCCGCTTCCTCGGCCGCGGCCAGATCGGCCGGATCATGCGTCACTTCGTACAAATCGATCAGCGACGAAATATTCGGATAATACGAAATATAGATGAAGCTCGACCAGTTGACCGGCTCCGTCTGCGGTCGATAGACCGTATCCGTCACGTATTGCCGGGCCTGCTGCCGGGCTTTGTCCAAATATTGCGTATCGCCCGTATATTTATACAAATACAAGTTGTTCGAGAACGTCGGGATCGAGCCGTACGAATTGGTTACCGTCGATTTGCCTTTTTCCAGACCGTATTCGTACAAATAGGGGACGGCCCCGCGCGTCATTTCGTAAAGTCCGCCGATAACATTGAGGTTGTAGCCGCTGATCGGGGAGCCGATCGGCTTCGGCAAGTCGGTCCCGGTGATGACTCCGCCCGCTTCCGGCGTCCGGTTGAAGTGCAGCTCCCGGCGCGTCAGTAAATTGGCCAGAGTCGGGATCGCCCTGCGGGTCAAAATGTCTTTGTCTTCGGTGAGCAAATATTCCTGCAGCGCCTGCATCGGATTGGCGGAGGACGTCGCATTTTTCCCTTCCATATTGTAATGGGCTTTATCGTACACGTCCCATCCGCCGAGATCGTCGTTCATCATCAGCTTGCGGGCGTTGAAAATCGCATCGTTCAAAGTGCCGTACACGTTTTTGCGGTAATCGTGAACGCCGAACAAGTCCTGCGCCGCGAACTTGTAAGTGTCGTACCAGTCCGATACCCGGCTTATCACTCGGTACTGCATCGTATAGCTCTGGCCTGCGGCGAATTTCGCATCGGCGGAGCCGAGCACGGGAGCGAACATGGAGCCCTTCGGGTTGTAGCCCGTCCCCCGCATCGAAATGCCGAATTTGCCGTTATTGCCGTAAACCCAGCGAAGCGGGATCCAGGACGGCTCCGCCACGACCCCTTTCGTTATCGCGTGACCGGGGAAATAGGCGTTCGTTTCGCCAAGCGTGATCGTCCCCATCGGCGTAAACAAATATTGCTCGGTCATCAGCCCTCTTTCGGGAGCGATCCGTTTGCCCAGCACCCGGTACGGAGCCAGTGCGAACTCGTATTGCTCGTCGCCGAACGCGCGTCCTTCCCATGCCCCGATCGAGTAGGTGCCGGCCTGGCGGAAGGTCGCGTCCACGGTCACTTTCGGCGCCGGGTTATCGCCGTCCATTTCCCATACGGCTTCAAAGTCGGCGAGTTGCTCGTCGAACAGCAGCTTCACCCCGCCTTCGGGCGTCGTTTCGTAATCGGTCGGAATAAACCAATGGAGCCGTCCCGCCTTGTACAGATCGGTGCCCGAATAGCTTCTTTCGTTGCCGTTTGCCGTCGTATATTTGCTTTTGTACGAATAAAAGTCCTGCGACGTCGAAACCGTCGAGCTCGAATCGGCGGACAACACCAGATAACCCAGCTCCTCCGAGCGGTTTTTCGTTTTGACCCAGCTGTTCTCGTATCGGGCGTACACTTCGTTTTGGACGACTTGTCCGTTTGCGGTCGGTACTTTGTAGAAGACGACCCGGGTGGAGTCGTTTTCCAGCGCGATGCTGTGCACCGGCTCGTTTGCGGACACCGCCCATGCCGGGAAGCTTTCCGTCTCCTCTCCGAGCGGCGAAGCCATCCGCAGCAGCTGCGTGTAATCGTCGGGCGGAACCGCCTGCAAATCCGACGTGAGCAGCACCGCATCGCACCGCGCGTAAAAGCCCGACGTATCGTAGAGCTCGAGCGTTTGGGCGCCCGGCTGAAGCTGGACGACGCCGGCCTCCGCCCATTTGAATCCGTCCTGTCCGTGCGTGCCGAATCGCTGCGGAAGCATCTGGCCGTTCAATCCGACGTTGAAAAACCGCGTTCCCTGCTGGTTCGTCGCGAAATCGCGGGAGCGAACCCACACTTTGTACGTCCCGGCTTGCCCCGTTTGGAACGTGGCGACGGCCGGCTGCGCGGACGACGGATCGGCCATGTCCGGCGTAGCGCCCGGCGTGCTGGGAATAAGGCCGCGCAGGACCGATTTCTCGAAAGCGCCTTCGACGTTCGCCTCCATCGTCCACGTCCCGAAGTCGTCGAAGCTTTCCGGTCTGAACAAAAACGCGTCATGCGGAATCATCGCGACGATCACGGCCGTCCGACCTCCTCCGTCCCAATAAGTGATCGCGCCGAAATAATGCTGCACGAAGCCGAGCGGTACGAGCACAGCGCCTTCGCGCCAGGTCGCCGGCTTCTCCAGCACGACGCTTCTGCCGTTCACCAAAGCGGTGTCTTGGCCTGCGACAATTTGAAACCGCTTCCCGTTCTTGCTCGCCGTCTCCTGATACGTCGCCGCGTCGACAGTGACCGTTGCGCCCAAAGCGGCGAATATTTCGCCGAACGGCACCATGACCGTGGATTGTTCCAGAACGGGCTGTACGTTCAAGTTCACGTAATCGCCGTTCAGCCTCACCGCGATATCGACGGGAGGACGGTTCGGGTCGGGCTGATCGTTCACGATGGTGCCGGGTATGTAGCTGTACTGCGAGGCGAGCCATTCCAGCGTTCCCGGACCGTCTTGAATCGTGAAATTCAAATCGTCCGTGATGACGATCATATCGAAGCGGGCAAAATTTCCGCGGAAATCGATCGCCTGGAGATCGAACTCTCCCCGGATCATCGGAAGCGGACCGCTCGTTTCCCATCGCCATCCGTCCGAGCCGTGGGCGCCGAAGGTCGCGGGAGCGCCCGGGCCCGGCTTCAGCTTGAACGGGCGGGTACCGGGGTTGGTCGCGAAATCGCGGGAATGCACCATCATTTTGTAGATGCCGTCCTTCGGAATCCCGTATTTCGCTATGGCGGGCGTTGCGCTGTGGTCTCTTCCGTCGGTCGCTCCCATCATAATATCCGGCAGCGGACTTCCTCTCTTGTCGGCCGGATTCGTCCAGTTACCCATATTCGAAGCGAAATTGGCCGCCGTCAGCACGATATAGTGCTTGTCCGGCTGCGTTCCGGGCAGCGAGCCGGCGACATTCGCCGCGTTCGGATCGCCTGACTGCGCCTGGGCCGCAATCGCCCCGAAGCCGGGGCCGGCCAGCAGCATGCACAGCGCGAGCAGCAACACCGTCACTCTCTTCATCAATACGTTCCCTCCTTGACTTGGCCCGCCGGATCAAGCAAGTCCGGTCGAGTTTGAAGCAGCTGTTTCGTTCGGATCCTCGCGCGGTGGTTAAACGCTTTCACAACTCCAGCCCGCGAAGCCGCCCGCCCCTCTCGTCTCGGATGCCTTCATCGCCGCAAGCGGCGGCTTCTTGTCTTTCGGCCTCCCCCCTTCCTTATGCTCCAATGTCGAAAGTAACCGCAAGGTCGTTCCATCGTGCGGGGAACGGTCACGCCCATATTGTATTAAATATTGGTTGGACTGGACATTCACATTTTTGGGACAAAGTATATCCAATATTTCTCTTCTAACGCTTCCGACCTGCGGCGCAAGTCGAGCCGGCCTTTTGTTGAGAATTTAAAACGAAGTGACGCAAACTCGGAAGTCCGGGTAAAACAAAAAAGCCGCTCTTTTTCGGAAAAGAACGGCTCTCGTAGTTGAACAGCGCGCCACGATACGAATCGCGCCACATAGGCCATGCGAATATCAATTCCGATGTCCCGCCTGAATGACCTTGAGCAAGCTGCCGCAAGCCGAAAGATGCAGCCCTTCATGGATCAGGGCGAAGTTGAACAGTTCGCCTGCAAGATGGAAGGCGAGCGGCCCCATTTGCAGCGGGGATTCCAGCGGTTTGTTCAGACTGTCGGGCGAAATCTCGGATATTTGCTCCAACTGCAGGGACAGCTCCCGGATCATTTCTTCCTTGGATGGAGGCGCCTTCGTCCAGTCCGCCGGCTTCGTTCCCGAGTTGAACAATTCGGCATACGATGCCGGGATGGCGGAACCGGTCCGGAAGCAAAGCGATAGATAGGAATCCATCCAGAAAACGATGTGGCCGACGTTCCAACGAATGTTGTTGTTGAACACATCCGGCTTGATGTCGAACATCTCCTCGGGAATTGCT
The DNA here is from genome assembly GCF_036577625.1 of Paenibacillus sp. GYB003. NCBI lineage: Bacteria > Bacillati > Bacillota > Bacilli > Caryophanales > Paenibacillaceae > Paenibacillus > Paenibacillus sp. GYB003. Next base: position 30,006 of record NZ_JARBDC010000083.1, read on the forward strand.
TGCACTTGCCGCACTACCAATTGACGTAACGATTGCGCTGTGCGGATAATTATTTCGGACATGTCGAACTCCTCCTTTGAATGGGAAACCGTTTGTTACGTGCCCAGTATAAGTTCTCCGCGGCTTGCCATCAATGCAGCGCCCGTTATCGTTACGTGAAGTGCGACTTAACGATAACGCTTGGTTTCGACGGAGCGATACCGGTATAATGAGGAGTAAATAAGGGTCCGGATAGGGGGGCGCGGAATGGAACTAAAACAGCTGCAATATTTTATGACTGTATGCGAGGAGCTTCACTTCTCCAAGGCCGCCGAGAAAATGGGGGTCAGCGCGCCCAACATCAGTCAGCAGATCCGCGCATTGGAGAACGAGCTGGGTGTCGTTCTGTTCGACCGGATCGGAAAAAAAATAACGATCACCGAGGCCGGCTCGATCCTGCGCGAGCACGGCGCGGCGGTATTCGGCCATCTGCGGCAGGCGACCGACGCCATCTCCGATCTGAAGCAAACGCGGGGCGGCTCCCTATCCATCGGCGTCTTGCCGGGAGACGCCGACTTGATGTTCAACTTTCACCAGACTTACCCGAACATTTCCATCTCCCTGCTGGAGACGACCCAAGTGACGGAACAAGTTTTGGATCGCAGCATCGATGTCGGCGTGACGATCGAGCCGGTTTCCGACGAACGACTTACGAAAATCCCCCTGTTTCTCGAAGAATTTTCGCTGGCGGTCAGCGTGCTCGACCCTCTGGCGAAAGAGACGTCCGTTCCGCTCAAAAAGCTGCAAAGCCTGAAAACCGTCCTGTTCCCGCCCGACCATCAATGCCGCCAATTAATCGATCGATTTTGCATGGAAAAGGGATTCCGTCTGCGGCCCCATATGGAAACGACGACGCTCTCCTCCCTGCTGCACATGGTGCAAAACGGGGTCGGCGTTTGCGTGCTTCCGCGACTTCTGCTGGACAATCTGGGCAGCAAGGACATCAAAATCGTACGACTGGCCAATCCCGTGCCCAGTCAACATATTTGCCTGATCTACCGCAGCGACAGATACGTCGGCTATGCGATACGCACGTTCATCAAAACGCTGCGTGCGCATATCGAGACCGCTGTCCGTCAGGCGAGTTCCTCTTGACATCGAAAGCGGCCATCCGAAAAAAAGCAAACCTCCGACATCGCCGCAGTGGCGTGCCGGAGGTTTGCTTCTTTTTTTCGGCAAATCGGGGAGCGAAAACGTCCCCATTTGCGACCAATTACACGTTCAACGTCTTTCTCCAGTCGGCGGCGAATTTCTCCAGCCCTTGATCCGTAAGCGGATGCTTGGCGATTTGCTCGATGACCGAGAACGGAACCGTGGCGATATGCGCTCCCGCCATTGCGACGCGCGTTACGTGATCCGGATGGCGGACCGAAGCGGCGATGATTTGCGCCTCCAGGTTATGCGTCCGGAACAGCTCGGCGACTTTGGAGACCAGCTGAACGCCGTCTTCGGAAATGTCGTCCAACCGCCCGAGGAACGGGGACACGTAGGTCGCGCCGGCGCGGGCGGCCAAAAGCGCCTGATTGACCGTAAACACGAGCGTCACGTTCGTTTTCACGCCTTTGTCGGACAAGTACCGGCACGCTTCCAATCCGTCCAGCGTCATCGGCAGCTTGATCGTGATGTTTTTGTCGTTATCGTTGATCTTGATCAGCTCGTTCGCCTGCCGGATCATGTCGTCGGCCGTCACCGCATCCGGCGTCACTTCGGCCGAGACGGATTCGACCCCCGGCACTGCGCGCAATATTTCCGCGATACGGTCCTCGAATTTGACGCCTTCCTTGGCGACGAGCGAAGGGTTCGTCGTCACCCCGGATAAAATCCCGATCTTGTACGCTCTTTTGATTTGTTCCACGTTCGCCGTGTCGATAAAAAATTTCATTGGATGTCCCTCCGTATTTTCATTTGCCGATCGCCTGGTTCAGCAATCGTTTCGCCATGTCGACGACATGTCGGACGGTAAAGCCGAAGTAAGCCTGAACTTCGCCGCCGGGCCCGGAGGCGCCGAACGTATCGATGGACAAGATCGCGCCTTCGGGACCCGCATATCGATCCCAGCCCAGCGAGACGCCCGCCTCGATCGCGATCCGCTTCGGCGCCGAATCGGGCAGGACGCTCTTCTTGTATGCGTCGGACTGGCGGTCGAACAGCTCCCGGCAGGGCATCGCCACGACGCGTACGGAGACGTTCTCCCGCTCGAGCTCCGTCTTGGCGCCCATGGCGAGCGATACTTCCGATCCGGTCGCGATGAGCAGCACGTCCGGCCGATCGTTCGTTTCCGCCAGTACGTAGCCGCCTTTGGCGACGTGATCTTTGCTCGCCTTGGTTTGTTCGAATACCGGCAAATTTTGACGGCTCAGCACGAGCGCGACGGGACCTTCTTTCCGCTCCAGCGCGTACGCCCATGCGCTCGCCGTCTCGTTCGCATCCGAAGGCCGGATGACGGTAAGGCCCGGGATGGCGCGCAGCGCCGCCAAATGCTCCACGGGCTCGTGCGTGGGACCGTCTTCGCCGACGGCGATCGAATCATGGGTAAATACGTAAATGACGGGCAGCTTTTGCAGAGCGGCCAAACGAATCGACGGGCGCAAATAATCGCAGAACACGAAGAAGGTGCCGACGAAAGGCTTGACCCCTCCGTGGAGCGCCATGCCGTTGCCGGCCGCGCCCATCGCATGCTCGCGGACGCCGAAGTAGACGTTGCGGCCCGCATACGATTCGACGGCGAACACCCGCTCGCCCCGGATATCCGTCATCGTGGAATGCGACAAGTCCGCGCTGCCGCCGAAAATCGAAGGAACGCGCTTGACGAAATGATTGATCGCTTCTCCGCTGGCGACGCGGGTCGATACGGCTTTGGCGGTATCGAACGTCAGGATGTCGGCCGCATCGATCGTCACCGAACCGTCGATGACCCCGGCAAGCTCCTCGCCTTGCGACGGATAGCGCGCTTTATAGGAAGCGAACAGCCGGTTCCACGCTTCTTCTTTCGCGGCGCCGTTTTGCTTCAGCTGCTCGAAATGCGCTCTCACGGCGTCCGGGACGGTGAACTCCTCCTCGTAAGGCCAGCCGTACCGGGCTTTGGTCGCCGCGGCTTCCTCCTTGCCGAGCGGATTGCCGTGCACTTTGTTCGTCCCCGCCGCCTTGCTGCCGTAGCCGATAACGGTACGAACTTCGATGAGCGTCGGCTGCTCCGTATTCCGCTTCGCCTCGGCGATCGCCTCGGAAATGCTCGCGATATCGTTTCCGTCTTCGACGCGCAAATAATGCCAGTTCATCGACTCCGCCCGCTTTTGCACGTCTTCCCCGAAGGAGAGACGCAGCTCCCCGTCCAGCGAAATGTCGTTGGAATCGTACAGCACGATCAACTTGCCCAGCTTCATATGCCCCGCCATGGACATCGCCTCGTACGAGACGCCCTCCATCAGGCAGCCGTCTCCGACGAGCGCATACGTGAAATGATCGACGACCGGATGATCGGCCTGATTGTATTTCGCCGCGAGATGCGCTTCCGCCATCGCCATCCCGACCGCCATTGCGATGCCTTGTCCGAGCGGTCCGGTCGTCGCGTCCACGCCGTCCGTGTGCCCGTATTCGGGATGGCCCGGCGTACGGCTGTTCAGCTTGCGGAACTGCTTCAAATCGTCGAGCGTCACCCGGTAACCGGACAGATGCAGCAAGCTGTACAGCAGCATCGAGCCGTGACCGGCCGACAACACGAAACGGTCGCGGTTAAACCATTTGGCGTTGCCGGGATTATGATTCAAATGCGCGGACCAAAGCGCGTAAGCCATCGGAGCGGCGCCCATCGGAAGGCCCGGGTGGCCGGAATTGGCCGCGTTTACAGCATCGATGGACAAAGTGCGGATCGTATCGATCGCCAATTGCTCAATCGTTTGCATGGTAGGCATATCGTTCTCCTTCGCTGTTGTCGTTATTTCGTTCGTGATGGTCGTCGAGCCACCAGTGGAAGCCGTCCTCCGCGAGCAACCCGTCGGATTCGGACGGGCCGTACGATCCCGCCGGGTAGGTAAGCAGCGGTACCGTGCGTTCCGCGAAGGCGTCCAATATCGGCTGCACCCACTGCCACGATCGTTCGACCTCTTCCCAATGCGCGAAGTACGTCGCGTCTCCGCGCAAGGCGTCGTACATCAAGGTTTCATAAGCTTCGGGCGCCCGCGGCGAATCCGGCTGCGGATCGATCGGGATCGGCTCGAATGCGCCGAACGACTCCGTCCCTTTCGCGACGCGCCGCAGCGAAACGCTTTCCTTCGGACCGATTTCGATCACGAGCAGGTTCGGCGCGAGGCGCTCGTCGCCCGTCAAGGAACGGGGTCCCGCGTCCTTGAACTCGACGACGATTCTCGTCGATTTCTCTCTCGTTCGTTTGCCCGTACGGATGTAGAAAGGGACGCCCCGCCAATCGTCGTTATCGATTCGCACCCTGGCGGCGATAAACGTATCCGTCATCGAATCGGGCGAAATGCCCGGTTCGTTCCGGTAACCCGGCACCGGCTCCCCTCCGATCGTTCCTTCCGCGTACTGCGCCCGGATCACGTGGGCGCCGGCGTTCTCTTTTCGCACCGGCTCAAGCGCTTCGGCAACGGCGATTTTGCGAAGGCGTATCGAATCCGGCGCACCGTGATCCGGAATGTGAATCGCCGCCATCATTAGCAGCTGCAGCATATGGTTTTGGAACATGTCCCGGACGGCCCCGGCCTGATCGTAGTAGCCCGCCCTTCCTTCCAAGCCGATCGATTCGTTCGCCGTAATTTGCACGTTCGCGATTCCGCGGTTCGCCCATAATTCGCGAATGGCCGGATTGCCCTGCATCACGGACCCGAGACGCTGCACGACCGGCTTGCCCAAGTAATGATCGATCCGGAAAATTTCGTTCTCCGTGAAGACTTGGCTTAACGTGCGGTTCAATTCCCGGGCGGAATTCAAATCTTTGCCGAACGGCTTCTCGACGACGAGACGCTTCCAGCCATTCGCCGAGCCGAGTCCGCTTTCCCGAATGTTCAAAGCGATCGGCTCGAAATATTCGGGCCCTACGGACAAGTAAAACAGCCGGTTCGGCGGCATGCGAAGCTCGGCTTCGCGCCGTTCGATCAAATCCGACAAGTTCCGGTAATGCTCCTCGCGGCCGATATCCAGCACGCAGTACCGGAATGCGCCCAAAAAGCCGCGCAGCGCCTCGGTCTCGCCCGGTGCTTGCCGTAAAAACGGACGCAAGGAAGTTTCGACGTTCGTCCGGAACGATTCGTCGGTCCATTCCCTTCGGCCCAGCCCGATCAAGGAGAACGGCTGCGGCAGCTTCCCGTCGAGGAACAAATGATAGAGGGCGGGGTAAATTTTTCGTTTGGCCAAATCTCCCGTCGCCCCGAACAATACGATCGTAACAGGCTCCACCTCGATTGCTCCTTTCGGACAAGCGCATATGCGGCTATGGCTTCTTTTTCATAGCTTCACTATAATACGAGTAGGAGCCATACAAGTAATTCGAATATTTTGGAGGAGATATAGACCGCGTCTATGATCAATAACTACGAACTGTACAAAGTGTTTTATTGGGCGGTGAAAACGGGGAGCTTGACGAAGGCCGCCAAGGCGCTTTACTTGACGCAGCCGAGCGTCAGCCACGCGATCAAGCAGCTCGAGGAAAGCTTCGGGATGACGCTGTTTTACCGGAACGCCAAGGGGGTTACGCTGACGCAGGAGGGCGCCGTTCTGTATTCCTACATCGAACAATCGATGATTTTAATTTCGATCGCCGAAGAGAAAATGATCGCGCTCAAAAATTTGGAAAGCGGCGAGCTGCGGGTCGGCGGGAGCGACTCGCTGTTCAAGCACTACTTGCTGCCGATTTTGGAAGCGTTCAATTCCCGGTATCCCGACGTCAAGCTTCATCTGAACCACGGCACGACGCCGGAAGTGATCGCGTTTCTGAAAGAAGGCCGGATCGATCTCGGCGTCGTGCGCATGCCGATCGTAGACCCTCAGCTGAAGGTCCGCGAAAGCTTCCAACTGCACGATTGCTTCGTCGCCGGGGGACATTATGCCGAATTGAAGGATAAAACGTTGTCGCTGGACATGCTGCTCCGTTATCCGATCATTTTGTTTTCGCGGAATAGCCGGGCCCGAATGGCGATCACGGAAACGTTTCAAAGCTACGGGCTCACGCTCAAGCCGAACATCGAGGTCGGGAGCGTCGATCTGCTGATCGAATTTGCGCGCCGCGGGCTCGGCATTTCATACGTAACCCGGGAGTTCGTGTCAAGCGAGCTCGAATCGGGCGCTCTGTTCGAAATAAAGCTCGACGTCACGCTTCCGCCGTCGCGCGTGGGCATTATGACGATGGAAAACATGCCGCTTTCGAACGCGGCGAAGCAGTTCATCGAACTCATCTGGATGGTCAAATAACGAAGTCCGCCGCCACTACGGCCAAAAACAAAAGAGGCATTTCGCGGAAATGCCTCTTTCGAATTTACGTTTTGACGGAGCCGCCGGTTTGTTGACGAAGGTAGGCTTGAATCTCCTGAACCGCATCCTCGACATTGTCGGCGACGATCCTGATTCCTTCGCGGTTCCCGCGCTGCTCTGCCGTGTAGGCGTACCGCGGATCATAGTAATGCTCCAGCAGCAATTGTACGGCGGCCGCAAAACGGTCGGAGCGCATGCACGCTTCGATTTCAGCGGCTATCGGAGTATGAATGCGCGGCTTGATTTGTTTGAAGGCTTGTAGATAGGGCTCCTTATACGCCCACGGGCGATAATCGTGCAAAATTTGTTCGACCCTCGCATGCATCGGCATGTCGATCCAAATCGGCACGGCGCTCTCTTTCTTGTTGGTGATCGCATCGGGCAGAATCACTTTCCCGATCCGTCTGCTTTCCGCTTCGAACAACACGTACGCCGATTGCTGCAAGGATAAAATTTCCTCGAGCAGCAGAGCATCGAATGTCTTCTGATTGTTTCCCGCCTGGCCGACTTGACCGAAAATCGATCCCCGGTGTCCCGCCATCGCTTCCAAATCCAATACCGGGTAGCCGTCTTCCTTTAATCGTCTCAGGACAGCCGTCTTTCCAACTCCCGTATTGCCATGAATGACGAACGCTTTTGGAGCGACGTCGATGGATTGCAGCGTATCGACAACCCATCTCCGATATTCGCGATAGCCTCCGATGAGCCGGTATACATGGATCCCCATCAACGATAACAGGGTGGCCGTCGTCTTGCTTCGCATGCCGCCGCGCCAGCAGAACACCGCCTTTTTGGGGCCGATTTCCGCGATTTGCTTAATAAATGACGGAAGCTTGGCCGAGACGATTTCCAGTCCCCGTTCCTTGGCGGCTTGAATGCCGACTTGCTTGTACAAGGTTCCGATCTCGGCTCTCTCCGCGTCATTGAATATCGGGATATTCAAGCTGCCCGGAATGGTGGAATCGCGATATTCGGAAGGCGATCGTACATCGATCCAAACAAGCTCTTGCTGAAGCTGAAGAGCTCTCAGCTCTTCTAACGAAAGATCTTGAACCAACTGCTTCGCTCCTTCTTTCCGCTGCCTTAACCTTACAAAACTTCGATACGGCCCGGATGCTCCCGAACCGCTTCGCCGATTTTGCTTGCCTCGACGCCTGCGCTCCTCAACGATTGGAGCAGCGCTTCCGATTGCTCGGCCGAAACGGAAATGAGCAGTCCGCCGGAAGTGACGGCATCGCACAAAATCCATCGGTCCACCTGGTCCATCGTGTCGGGGAACGTCACCGAGCCTTGCACATGAGCAAAGTTGTTTTTCGTTCCGCCGGGTACGAATCCTTGTTCCGCCAATTCCCTCACTCGCGGAAGCAGAGGCACGTTTTCTTTGACGATTCGCAGCCCCACTCCGCTTCCCTTCGCCATCTCCATCGCATGACCGAGCAAGCCGAATCCGGTCACGTCCGTACAAGCATGCACCTCGTAGCCGCTCATCGTTTCCGCGGCGGTTTTATTCAACGCAGCCATAACCGAGGTTACTTTGGCGATTTCGTCTTCCGTTAATTGATCTTTCTTGATCGAGGTCGTTAAGATGCCGACTCCGATCGGCTTCGTCAATAGGAGCGCGTCGCCCGGTTTGGCGCCCGCATTGGTCCGAATTTTGCTCGGATGAATGATTCCGGTAACGGCAAGACCGAATTTCGGTTCCTTATCGTCGATGGAGTGCCCTCCGACAAGGGTGGCCCCCGCTTCCTTCACTTTATCCGCAGCCCCGCGCAATATATCCGCCAATATTTGCTTGTCCAACGCAGAGATCGGGAACGCCACGATATTTAAAACGGTCAGAGGGGTGCCCCCCATCGCGTAAATATCGCTGATTGCATTCGCCGCGGCGATCTGCCCGAACGAATACGGATCGTCTACGATCGGAGTAAAAAAGTCGACGGTTTGAACGATCGCGAGCTCGTCGTTTAACCGATAGACGCCCGCATCGTCGCTCGTCTCCAAGCCGACGAGCAAATCCGGGTTGGGGACGGATGGAGGAAGACTGCGGATAACCTGCAGCAAATCGGCGGGGCCGATTTTACAGCCGCACCCTCCTTTGCTCGATAATGCGGTCAGCTTGATTTTTTCCATTTGCGACATGAAGCAAGCCCCTTTCTGCTTCCAAGAGTGGATACGGCCTTTTCCTATCCATTATAACTGAAATCGGACGAAACCGCTTGGGAACCGTTTATAAGCTCGGCGCAGGAAATATTTGAATAAATGGAAGACCCGATACAAAAGCTTAAATCGAGTCTTCTCCACTTTGACCGTTCAAGGAGGTTATTCGTATCAAACCGATACTGTTTGTCGCAGCGCTGCTGCTCCTTGCCAGCTGTTCGGGCAATCCTTCGGCGAACAAGCAGCAATCCGCCGAACCGTCGAAAGTCGAAACGCATGCCCGAAATCCCGCTTCGACGCCAAACCTGACGCAGGCGTCATCCATTTCGACGCCGGATGCGCGCAAATCTTCGATCACGGCCAACCAGCTCCCGGGCGGGGCTCCGAATTGGACGGACGGGATGAGCGGCAATTACGGCATGCCCGCGAATCCGCAAGTTCCCGCCGACGGCTCCCAATTCGCGCAGCAGGTGCTCGCTCTCGTGAATCAAGAAAGAACGAAAGTGGGCCTGCAGTCCCTGAACCTGCATACCGGTCTGTCCAACATGGCGATGGCCAAGGCGAAAGATATGTACGACAATCACTATTTCGACCATCAGTCGCCGACTTACGGATCTCCGTTCGATATGATGCGGACGTTCGGAATCACGTATAACACGGCCGGAGAAAACATCGCCAAAGGCCAGACGAGCCCGACGGAAGTCATGAACCAATGGATGAACAGTCCCGGACACCGCGCCAACATCCTGAACGCGAGCTTCACCCAAATCGGCATCGCTTACTATAACGGCGAGTGGGTTCAAGAGTTTATCGGTTAGCATCCGCCCTGTCTCTTGAACATCGAACAAATGCAAAACGCAGCCTTCCCGGGCTGCGTTTTTGCATCATCGTATTCGGTTCGCTCGCGCTTATTTATTTTGCAAAACGGAAATCGCCTGGTTCGCGTCCTCCCCGATTTTTTGCATCAATTCGTTCACGTCGATCGAGCCGCTGCTGAAATCTTTGTAAAATTTGTCGATGCTTCTTTGCACCGCGATGTCCTCATTCGCGAATACGACGTTCGGCGCCGGCTGCGTATCGAAAAAGGCGGTGACGTTTTTTCCTTTAATGAGCTCCATTTCGGCGCCGAGCTCCTGCTCGACCCGCTTGTTCGCGAGCGGCGAGGCGCGGCCGGTCCGGCGGGCGCTGATCAGCTGCACTTCTTCGGACGTCAGCATGTCGATGACGAGCATCGCTTCCTCCGGATGCTTCGTGCTGTTCGAAATCGTGATCTGGTGCAGATCGACCGGCGGAGCGATGTTCGGCTTTTCTTTGAAGCTCGGGTAGCCCGCGACGTCCCAGCGCAGCGTCTGGTACTTTTCCTGCTTCAGCGTCGGCACGAGATTGTAGGCGCCGACCATCGCCAGAGTGCGTTTGTCGTAAAAGTCGGCGACCGGGCTGCCGCGCTCGTTCCCGGGAATCGTATCGATCGTTTTCATCAATTGGAAAACGCGGCTCCAGCCGTCCGTATTGATCGCCGATTTCTTTTTCGCCGGGTCCGTAAACGGCAGCGACAACTGGTAGCCGAGCCAGTACGTGTTCAAATACATGAACCCTTTGTACGGAACGCCGTTGTCGGATCGGCTAAGCCGCTTTGTCGTCTCGATTATGTCGTCCCACGTCATTCCGCTCTTCGGATACGGAACGCCGAACTTGTCGAACAGGTCGAGATTGTAATAGATCGCGTTCGTGTTCATCGCGTACGGCAAACTGTACAGCTTGCCGTCCGCTTTGATGTTGTCGAGCACCCACGGCTTGAACCGGCTCAAGTCGATTTTCAGCTTGCCGAGCAGCGGCGTAATGTCGGTCAAAATGCCGAGATCGCGATATTGCGTATAGTTGCCGATTCCGTACAGAAGCAAGTCCGGCACCGTCTTCGCGGCGACCAAATCGTCGATCATCGTTCCTTTGCCGGGAACGACGTACTCGACCGTAATGTGCGGATATTTTTTCTTGAGCGGCTCGGCGACCAGCAGTTGGAAATCGTCCTCGTACAAATAACCGGCCCCGACCGGCTGCAGCTTCAGCTTGACCGGTTCCGGAGCACTCGCCTTGGACGCGGGATCGGACTTGTTGTCCGGACTTTCCCCCGTCCCGGCCGATTGTCCCCCGGGGCAGCCGGACGCGAATGCCGTCAGCGCCGCCAATGCCGCACATGCAAACGTTCGTCTCCCGTTCACATAAGCCACTCCTTCTTAAACAAATTCGACAAACCGATCGACGGCGATGTTTCCGTTCGAATGCAAGGCTGCAGGCTATATGCGCGATTAACGCAACGTTTCCGACGCACCGTTTCCGGCCCCCTTTGTTCATTCTTAGTAATCGAATTCTAAGTTCATCATATCCAAACTCGATGCCGTAAGCTTTGCCTTTTCGGTCCTATATTTTGCACTTTTTTAAACGCTTACATAGAAGCGGATAAGCTGAACGCGGCCCTGCGAAGGGCCGCGTGAAAAGGGGCATTTATGCCGTTCGGCATCCGACGGCCAGACCCCGGATGTCGGCGGGGCGTCATTTCTTTTTCGATTTGGCGTCGTACGCCGTCTGGTAAATGGCCAAATAGCGCTTCAAATTCATATTGTCGAGGTTTTTCACGTAAGCGTCCCAGTTTTTATCGATATCCGAATCGCCTGTAATGAATCGGGCCATCATCTCTTTCACATGATCGAGAATCGTTTTCTCCAGATCGGCGATTTCCGACGCTTGGTCGGCGGTGAAAAATACCGGAGGCATCACCTTTTCGATTTTCATCTGGTACGGCTCCATCTTCGTCTTCGTCTCGTTGTACAAAATCACTTCAAGCGGCTGATCCGGATTCGCCGCTTCGCCGAGCCGGAAATCGTTCGAACGGTAGTTCGGCCCGGTCTGGCTCCAGTTGACGTTTTGCACGCCGCCCCACGGCGTCAGCTGCTTCCAGATGGCCGGCTTGCCGTTAATGCCGATTTCGCCCTTCTCCGCGTAACGCCATTCGACCCCCTCGCGCCCCGCGTACCATCGCAGCGTCGTATCCGGCGAGTTGAACAGAAAGTCCGCCAGACGGAACGCCGCCTCGGGATTTTTCGCATGTTTCGTAATAATGTATTGCCCGTTGCCGACGACGTAAGGATGATAGGCGGCGTTCTGAAAGCCGTTCGGCCCTTTCAGCGGAGGCACGGCGACGTAATCGAGCCACCGGCCGCTGCTCCCTCCGAGCGTCGTCAGCGATCCCATATTGTGTCCGCTCGAGGCTCCGAGAATGACCGTGTCGGGGTTCTCGCCCAGCTTCTTCAGCTGATTGTTGTCCTGCGTAAGCGATTGCGGATCGATCAACCCTTCGGCATACAGCCTGCGCAAATATTTCAAGCCTTCCTTCCATTCCGGCTTATTGTACGGTACGGTCACTTTGCCGTTATCCAAATACAGCTTCTTTTCCCCATGGTCGTATATGAAGGCGTTCATCAGAAACGAATCGAGCATCTGCGGCGAGAACAGGTGGCTGCTGCCCGCCTGAATCGATCCCGAGAGCGGAATTTCGTCCGCCTTGTTGTTGCCGTTAGGGTCTCTCGTTTTAAACGCCTTCAGCACCTCGTAAAACTCGTCGGTCGTCGTCGGCATGTTCAGCCCCAGCTTTTCGAGCCACGGCTTGTATATCCACATCCGCTGATGATACATGCAATGATAGCATTCGTTCACTTGCGGCAGCGCGTAAATGTTCCCGTCCGGAGCCGTTATCAAATCTTTGTAGAACGGATTGACGTCGAACATTTTTTTCATCTCGACGCCGTATTTGTCGATCAGCTCGTTCAAAGGAAGGAATACGCCCTGGCTGCCGTAGATCATCATCTGTGTCGGCGATACGCCGAAACCCATAATGACGTCGGGGTAATCCCCGCTCGACAAGACGAGATTCAGCTTCTCCGTCGCGGATTTTTCCGGCGCGACCTCCCATTCGATATGCACGTTCGTCTTTTGCTCCAGCCATTTGGTAAACTCGTTCGTCGCAAAATCTTCGACCGACGCGTTGCCTCTGACAAGCACGCTGAGCGTCGTTTTCTCGTTTGTGATCGGGAGCTGCCCCGCCGGGGTGACCGACGCTTTCGGCGTATTTCCGGAATCGTTCCCGTCCGGCTCGTCTTTGCCGGAACAGCCGCTTAAGGCCATGCCGATGCAGAGCAGGACGGAAAGCGCGATAGCGATCGTTTTGTTCAAATAAAACCCTCCTTCACAGGAAAAGCGTTTACCCTTTCAGCGAACCGATCATAATGCCTTTGACGAAATATTTTTGCACGAACGGGTAGACGACCAGCAGCGGGACGGAAGCGACCACGATGAGCGAATATTTCAGCAGCTCGCGGAGCCCTTCCCGCTTCGCCTGTTCCTGGACGTCCATGAGCATGTTCAGATCGACGTCGTTTTGCACCAGGATGTCTCTCAGCACGAGCTGGAGCGGGAACAAATGTTGACTTTTCAAATAAATGAGCGCATTGAAATACGAATTCCAGTGGCCGACCGCATAAAACAGCGTAATGACGGCGATGATCGGACCGGACAGCGGCAGCACGATTTTCCGCACGAACTGAAAATCGGTACAGCCGTCCAGCTGCGACGCCTCCAGCAATTCGTCCGGAATCGTCGTCTGGAAATACGTGCGCGTAATGATCATGTTCCATACGCCTAGCGCGCCCGGCAGCAGCATCGACCAGACCGTATTGAGCAGCCCCAAATCTTTGACGACCAGGTATGTCGGAATGAGACCGCCGGAAAACATCATCGTGAAGACGAACAAAAACATGAACACGTTTTTCCCGTAAAAGTCTTTGCGCGATAACGGATACGCCGCCAGGATCGTCATCGCGACATTGATCGCCGTTCCGGCGGCCGTGTAAAACACGGAGTTCATGAAGCCGCTCCAAATGAGCTTATGCCTGAAAACGGCGGCGTACCCTTCGAGCGTCGGTCTGACGGGCCACAGCCACACTTCTCCCGCGATAACGGCATCCGAGCTGCTCACGGAAGCGCTTGCCACATAGATGAGCGGATAGAGGACGGTGACCAGAAACAGCGACAGGACGATGTAGTTCGCGACCGTAAACAGCTTGTCGCCGCGGGTTTCCCGTATCGTCGAACGTTCCACCGGCTTCTCCTTTCCGGCCGCCGATCACCATAGGCTGGCCTGCTTCGTTTTTTGCGCGATTTTGTTGACGAGAACAAGCAAGACGAGATTGACGACCGACTTGAACAGGCCGATCGCCGACGAGTACGAATAATTCATCGCCTGCGACGCCAGCCCGACCTTGTACACGTACGTGTCGATCACCTCCGATGTGCGCAGATTGAGCGGATTTTGCATGAGCAGCACCTTCTCGAAGCCGACGTCCAGCATATGGCCCGTGTTCATGATGAGCATAATGACGGCGATCGGCATAATGCCCGGAATGTCGATATGCCGCATTCGCTGCAGCTTGCTCGCGCCGTCGACGACGGCCGCTTCGTGCAGCGACGGATCGATGCTCGACAAGGCGGCCAAATAAATGATGCAGCCGAAGCCTACGTTTTGCCAAATGCCCGACCAGACGTAAATCGATTTGAAATAACCGGGTTCGCCCATGAAGTTGATCGGGTTCGCGCCGAACAGCGCAAGCACCGCATTGACGATGCCGCCCCGCGGATCGAGCATCTCGAGGATGATTCCGACCATGACGACGACGGAGATGAAATGCGGCGCGTACGTGATCATTTGCACCGATTTTTTGAACAGGCCGCTTCCGACATAGTTCAAACAGAGCGCCAGGATGATCGGAAACGGGAATCCCGCCACGAGACTGTACAAGCTCAATACGATCGTGTTGCCCATCAGCCTCCAAAACTCGTACGAATGGAAAAAGCGGATGAAATGCTTGAAGCCGACCCATTCGCTTCCGACGATTCCTTTCGTTACGATATAGTTTTTGAAAGCGATTTGGGCGCCGTACATCGGAACGTACTTGAACACGATCAAATAAACGAGCGGCAGCGCTATGAGCGCGTACAGTCTCCATCCTTTGCGAATGCTCGAAAACGGCGTTCGTCTTCCCGTCGTCGCGCTTCGTTCGGGCGGCGCTCCGGCCGTTCGGTTAAGCGCTTCCAATCGCACACCTCCCGCTACAAGGATCCGGCTCCCGGCCGAACGCGCCGATCGGCAGCCATAGCCAAACGATAGCCTTGTTCGGCCCGAACGTAAAGCGGATTGCGTATCGATCCGTGTGCAGCCGTTCAGAATGGCGATGTGCATTTGCCGCGGGCGATATTCATTTGTACAGAAAAGGCTTGCCTTCGTCGGACGAGCCGCGAAACGCCGTCGCGCTGACGCCGTTCAACCGCTTGAACGCGCGGCAAAACGTATTGGAGGAGCCGTAGCCTACGCGCAGGGCGATTTCGTATACGGGCAGACCGGTTTGCAGGAGCAGCTTTTTCGCTTCGGTCATCCGCAAATCTTCCACATAATCGGAAAAATTAACGCCCGTCTGCTCCTTGAAAAATTGCGACAAATACCCTTTGGAGATGCCCAGCCGGTCCGCGACCGCATCGAGGCAAACGTCCGCATCGGCAAACGATTCGTGCAGCAGGGCGACGATCTGTTCGAGCAGCTCCACGTTTTGGCTTTTTTTATGGTCGTTTACGATGCCGCATATTTGCCCGAACAAGCCGACGAGCGCGGCATACATTTTTTTCAGCCCGTCATAGGACGCCGCATCCGCCGAAAACGGCTTCATCCGCTCCATCGCCGTCCTCTCGTCCAGCTGCACCTGCGGCATAAGCTTGACGACCGTCCCCAGCAGTTCATTCGCGAACAGCTGCAGCATCGGGATCGTCAGCCGTCTTTCCTCGAAATTGATCCGATACAGCTCCTCAAGCAGCGTATCGACCGCTTCGCGTTCTCCCGCCTTGGCCAAATGGCCGAGCCGTATTTCCAGATCCGGCGGGTAAAAGTAGCCGCTCTGTTCCTGCGGAAGCTCGCCGAATTCCATGAAGCCGCTCAAATTTCGCCATGTCAAATAATCCAAAACGAGCCGCGCCTCCTCATACGACCGGGAAACGTCGAGCAGCTCGTCATACGCCTTTCCGAGCGCAATGCAAATCGGAACGTTCGCTTGGCGTTCGATCGTCTCGCGTACGCGCGCCAGCATGCTCGGCAAACCCGTCTCCGGCACCGCCTTGGCGGACGTGAACAATATCGCGATCTGATCTTCGGCCGCATCGTGCCAATAAATCGTTCCGTGATATTCGCTTTGTAACACGTCCTTGATCCGGACCCGCTTCACGTCCAGCTCCTCCAGACGGGTCCGGTCCAAACCTCCGTCGTAGCCGCGCAGCTGAACGATCGCTACGGCGAAGCCGTTCCCCGCCGTTTCGATCCCGACGTGCTGCAGCAGCAAGGGCGTATCTTTGGCCGACATCATATCGCCTTTCAGCAGCCTTTCGAACAGCGCCGCCTGCAAAAAAGGGGCCTGCTTCTGCATCTTGTCCTGCAGCTCGCGATGATGATCGATCAGCCGCGATACGGATTCCCGGATAAATCTGTACGCATCGCGGCCGGAATACGCCTCGCCGTCCATTCGGTCCACGATCGTTTCCATAATCGTTCGGAGGGGTCTGCTGTTCCGGTAAGCGAGCGAATACGCGATAAGCAGGCCGAGCGCCAAAAATACGAACGCCATCGTAAACGTAATGTTTTTGATATACAACACTTTCTTCAATACGACGGAGGCGGGTTGGGCGACGACATACGTCCATCCGTTGTACGAGGAGGTCGTGTACGTCACCATCATGCGCTGGTCGCCGATCGTCTGCAGCATGCTACCCTGCTTGCCGGGCAGCTTGCTTCGATCGATTCGGCTTGCGGTCGTGGCGGATGCCGTCGAGCTGATCGTTTCGCCGGCATCGTCGATAACGGTCGCCCAGCCGCCGCCGGACAATTGCAGCGCGCCGAGCAGCTTTTGGATTTCCCGGTTATCGACGGTAATGACGACCGCCCCTTGCGGATATCCCGGATAACCGAGGGAATGCACGTACGTCACGAGCTCGTAAGCGGTTCCGTTAAAAGTCGCCGGTCGGGCCGGCAATACGTCCCGCTGATGATATACGCCGACGAGCATCTGCTTCCAGCTGTCCGGATCCATTTGATCGTACCGAAATTGTCCGTAAAAATCGGCAAGCTTGTACGTGCTGTTCTCGGCCAGGACGATGTCGCTGTTTTTATACAAGACGAAGTAGTTGAAGATGAAGCTGTTGGTCAAGCTGTAATTGCCCAAGCTTTTGCGCGTTTCGAGAATCCGGTTGACGTTCGACCCTTGAAACGGCTCGGTCACATGCTGGAATTGCATAATTCTCGTATCGTTTGCGAGCTGCATGGCGATGGACGCAAGCTCGGCAAGCCTGCGGTCCAGAATGTCCCGGCTTTGCTCCAGCATGTTCCGATGGTTGGCCGTCGCATCCTTCTCCATTTCTTCCAGCGTTTGATTGTAAATGACCCAGCCGACAAGAAGCGGAAGCAGCAAAAACAACAGGTTCGGCACCAACAGCCGCAAAAACAACGCGTGTCCGCCCGGCTTGCTCCGTTTCGTTATCCGCATCGCGCGTCCCTCCATGGCATGGCTTGACTCCATTGTATCGCATGGGAGCGCAGGAAGTAGTCGAATGGCGTCGCACGATAACGAAAGACGGACGTTCGCCGGCGGCCGTCGAAGCCGCCGTGCCGTAGAACGAGATCGAAACGAAAAGGACGATCCTCCGGGGGATCGTCCTTCCTGCGTTCGGCATCGGGCGAAAACGGTCTAGCTTTTGACCTGAAAATGCTCCGTAACATAGGCTCGCATCGCCTGCTCGTCGATTTCGACGCCGAGTCCCGGATCGTCCGGAACGACGATATGCCCTCCGTCCAGCCGGAACGATACGTTCGAGTAAGAAGCGCACGCCTTCAGCGCGTTGGGCTGGTACTCGTAGATCAAGAAGTTGGAAGCCGCCGCGGACACATGAATCGACGCGGCATGGCCGACGCCCTGGTGGGCGCTTAAATGCGGGGCGAACGGGACATGATACGCTTCCGCCAGATGAGCGATGCGCATCATTTCCGTAATGCCGTTCCGGCCCATATCGGGCTGGACGACCTCCGCCGCGCCGGAGGCGATCCATTCCTTGAACGTATAGATCGTCCGCAGCGGTTCGCCTACGGCGACGGCGGTATCGATCGCATCCGCCAGCTTGCTGTGGCCCGTCCGGTCCTCGAACGCGAGCGGCGCTTCGAAAAACAGCGCATCCAGCTCGCTCAGCGCCCGCCCGATCGTATACGCTTCGGGCTGGGTGCATTTGCCGTGAGCGTCGTACATCAAATCGAGCCGGCTCGCATCGTATTCGCCGCGGATCGCCTGAAGCAGCTCCAGGTCGGCCGGCTTTCCTTTGCCGAACGTATGAATTTTGACGGCGTCGAACCCTTCCTCTTTCAGACGCGCGACGTTTTCCAGCTTCTCCTTGACGCTCGAGCCCGGCACGCTCGAGCAGTAGCAGCGCAGCCTGTCGCGGTACCGGCCTCCGAGCAGCATATGGACCGGCTGTCCCAGCGCTTTCCCTTTCAGATCCCAGAAGGCGATGTCCAGGCCCGCCATCGCGTCGACCAAAAAGCCGCCGGCATAGCCGCGCTCCCGCAGCGTATCGAGCATTTTGTCCCACAACACTTGATTTTGCAGCGGGTTTTCCCCGAGAACCATCGGCGCCAAATACGTTTTCAAAATCGCCGCGACCGTCTCCGGCATCGTCGGCGCCAATATTTCGCCCCAGCCGTATACGCCTTCGTCGGTCGTCAGCTTGACGAACACGGTTTCCGCGTTGACGGAGTAGACGCAGGAACGCCTGTCGCTGACGCCGACGAAGTAGTCTTTCGTAATGAACCGCTTGCCGCTCGGCGCCGCCGGGCGGGCCGGCGGAATTTTCACGATGTAAACGTCGACGCTTGCAATTTTCATTTCCCTTTGCTCCCCCTGTCGTTTATGCGATCGAAGCGCCCGTATCGGGCTACTCTTCGGGCTCGAGCCTGTACACGCCCGTCTTCCAGCGACGCCGCAATTCCGGGCGGACCAGCCCGCTGACCGCCTGAAGCGACATGCCTCCGTCGACGACGAGGTTGATGCCGTTTACGAACGAAGACAGATCGGACGCGAGAAACAGGGCGGCGTTCGCGACGTCTTCCGGATACCCGAGCCGCCCGAGCGGGTAACAATCGAGATCGATGTCGAATCCCGGCTTCGCTCGAAGCTCTTGCTGCCTCTCCGCGCCGATCGTCAATCCCGGAGAAATGCAGTTCGCCCGTATGCGATAGGCCGCCCCCTCCAGCGCGGTTTGCTGCGTCAACGCGATGATGCCGCTCTTCGCCGCCGCATACGCGGGAAGACCGGGGTTCATCCGGCTGGCGTTAATGGACGACATATTGACGATCGCCGGTACGGTCGAATGCTTGAGCAAGGGCAGCGCATATTTCGTGCAAAGAAAGACGGAGAGCAAATTCGCGTTCATGACCTCGTTCCACTGCTCTACCGTCGACGCTTGAATCGACCGCCCTCTGCTCATGCCCGCATTGTTGACCAAAATATCCAAGCCGTCCAATTCGCCGAATACGCGCCGCACCGTCTCCTCGTCCGTTACGTCCAGCACGTAAGCGTCGGCGTCCGATCCGGACTGCCTCAAGCGCGCCGCCGCCGCCTCGACGTCCGCCGCGCGGATGTCCGCCAGCCGCACGATGCAGCCCTCCGACGCGAATCGCTCGGCGATCGCCCCGCCGATTTTTCCGCCTGCCCCGGTAATCAGCGCTTTTCTGCCTGCGAGCAGCAATGCCTCCAACCCCCATTCGTCCAAATGTGCCGCTTCTCGTCTAGGATACGGGGGTACTGCGGCTGTTTTTCCATCGGAGCACCAGCGGATCGAGCCCTTCCAACGTCTCGAACAGCTCGTTTCGCAGCGTGTCGTCGATCGGGGCGTTCGGATTTCTGACGTAGGCCGAACGAATGACGCCGCCCGCCTTCAGCACCTCTTTATGGACGGCCATCGCGAAGCCGGCGATCGTTCCGATTCGGATGAACGGCAAATACCGGTAAAACAACGCTCTCGCCGCTTCCCGGTCACCGGACTTAAACGATTCGTAAATGCGCACGCAAACGTCCGGAAATTCGCACGCCGGCATCGTTCCGACCGCCCCCCGGCAAAGCTCTTCGTAATAATACATGCCGTTCAGTCCGCCGAATACCGCGAGCCGGCCTTCCGCCTGCTCGATCACCTCCGTTATTTTCACCGTCGTCGGCGGGGACTCCACTTTCACGTAGGAGATGTTGTCGAATTGCTTGGCCAGCTTGACCATCATCGCCACGGGGATGCTGACTCCGCTCGCGATCGGCGCGTCCTGCAGCATGATCGGGATGTCGACCGCTTTGGCGATCGCCGCGAAATAGTCGAACATCCGCTGGCCGTCCGGCTTCACCATATAGGGCGGCATGATCATAAGGGCGTCCGCTCCCGCCTTCTGCGCCCATTTGCTGAGCTGGACGGCTCCTTCGAGTCCGGTATGTCCGCTGCCGAATACGAGGGGAACTCGACCTTTCGTTTCGTCGGCCACGATTTCCGCGATCGACTCCCGCTCCCGGTCCAGCAGCGTGTACGCTTCGCTGGCGTTTCCGAACAGCGCGAGGCCGTTCACCTTCGCCTGCAGCAGAAAACGGACCAACTCGCGCAAGCTTTCCTCGTCCACTTCGCCCGTTTCGGTAAAAGGGGTGGCGACGATCGGATATACGCCTTCCAACGGCTGTTGCGCGTTCGCCATGTTCCTTGTCACCTTCTTCGATTGGTTTGCGCCTTGCGGCGTGTTAGCGCTTACCATGCGAATGCGAACAAATCCGCCGAGAATCGAGTCCGACGGATAGGCACGCAATTCGCACGGACCGCCTATGCTGATCATATAAAATGCCGGCGCATCGGAACATGCACATTCTTGTTCGGCGATCTATGCATAATTTCTTCCGAGGATAAGGGATCGCCATGCGAAGGTCGGATGCCGGGAAGCCGGAGATGCGGGTCTTCGCTTTCAGGGGATTATTGACGGTACTTTTTGCGGTACTGCAACGGCGTACAATGGCAAATCGCTTTGAAAATTTTCCCAAAATGAGCAGGATCGCGAAATCCGACATTTTCCATGATGCGGTGGATCTGCCATTTCGTTTCGCGCAGCAGTCTTTGCGCAACCTTAATCCGGACGATAGTCAAATATTCCACATAGGTGAATCCCGTCGTCTGTTTGAACAGCCTGCTCAAATAAAAAGGGCTGATGTAGAACTGTTCGGACAGCAGCGTCAGGGTGATCTGTTTCTCGTAGTTTTCATTGATGAACCGGATGATCTCGGAAATTTTCCGATGCGACGGTCGGTCGAACGCGATCGGCTTGTTCATCGCGTCCCTGTTCAGCCGCAAGCCGAGAATGAGTAGCTCCAGAAGCGCCCCTTTAATGCTCGTTTCAAACCCTTTATCTTTGGTGCGATATTCGATCACCATGCGGTCGAGCAGTTCCTCGACTCTCTTCTGCAAATGCACGGGCAAGGAGATGAGATGCGTGCCGGTTATAAAAGGGGATTGCGCGTCCTCGAGCCAGAAAGCATCGTGCGCAAGAAATCGTTTCGTAAAGTGAATCACGATTCTTTCGTGAAAAGGAACCGACGTGTTCGTTGCCCGGTGTATTTCATGAGACGGGATGAACAGCAAATCTCCGGGAGAAACTTTATACGTTCGGTTGCCGACCAAATAATTGCGTTCCCCGGAAATGAGATAATAAATCTCGAACATTTCGTGAAAATGGGGCGCCCGCATTTCCTCCGACGTTTTGACGCTTTCCTCCAAGTAAAAATCCCCGCTCATCATGATTTTGTGCGACTTGCCGATTTCGCCCATCTTCCCCGACTCCTTTCGTTTGAAATGTATCATAAAAAAAATAGCAAAGTAAACCGCTTTCTTTCGCAAAAAGGCAATATAGCCGGAAGAAGTCATGGCATTTTTATACTATATTGAAGAAGCGGTTTCATAAATAGAGGAGACAGCCTTAACGGGGGATCGTATAAAACATTGTTGAAAGGATGAACAACCGAATGGACGTTCAAGAACGAAAGAAACGGAACTGGGCGGGTCCGGCGCTGTTTGCGATCGCTTTGATGATAGCGGTTTCCGGGTGCAGCGGCAGACAGGCGGCCAACTCAAACGAATCGAACGACGGCGTGAAGGAGCTTGTGGCGGACGCCTCCCCCGTCACTTTGCGGGTGTTTCTGCAGCAGACGCTCTCCGATGCGGAAGTTCAAGAGCTTTTGGTCAAACCGTTAAAGGAGAAGCATCCGAATATTTCGCTCCAAATCCATAGACCGGGCAAAGAGGTGACCATCGATTCTTTGATTGCCTCCGGCGAGACTCCCGATATCATTTACGCTTTCAACGGCATTTTGCCGCAATATTACTTGCAGGACCTGCTGATGGATATGACTCCGCTGATCAAGCAGCATAAAATCGATTTAACGCGGTTCGATCCGGCCGTCATGCAATCGATCAAGGTCGTTTCCAAGGAAGGAGAGCTGATCGCTCTGCCCTTCGCTTACCAATTTGCCGCCTTGTATTACAATAAAACGCTGTTCGACCAATTCGGCGTCCCTTACCCGAAAGACGGCATGTACTGGGATGATGCGATCGAATTGGCCAAAAAATTGTCGCGTTCGGAGGGCAATGTGAAATATGCCGGATTGGATGTGGAGACGGTTTCGAGGGTAGCGCGGCCGCTCGGAGCGCTCAAAGTCGACGGCGCCTCCGATAAAGCCGCCGTGGATACGGATGCGTGGAGGAAAGCGTTCGCCCTCGTGCGTGCCGTCTACACCATTCCGAACAACGAACGTCCGAGAACGACGAACTCCTACAACCGATTCATGAAAGACAGATCCGTAGCCATGCTGGCCACCGTCAACATCCTGGCGCTGGGCCTCGAGGATGCGATGAAAAACGGGTTGGATTGGGATCTCGCTCAATATCCGAGCTACAAGGAAGCTCCGAACGTATCCACCATCGTGGACAGCCATGTGTTCACGATTACCAAAACGAGCAAGCATAAAGATCAGGCGATGCAAGCCTTGAGCGTATTCACTTCGGACGAGGTGCAGCTGAAAAGCACACGTACGACAGGAAGGCTGTCGGTGCTGAGCAACGAGCAAATCAGACAGCAGATCGGGAAAGATATGCCTTTCCTCCAAGGCAAGCATTTGGAAGCCGCTTTCAAAAGCAGGATCATCGCTTCGCCGGCATTTTCGCGGTTCGAGTTCGGAGCCAACAGCACCGCGTTGGAAGACGCCATGTACGAGTATTTGAACGGCAAAGATCTCAATACGACGCTGCGGGATTTGGAGCAGAAGATCAACAGCAACATTGCGGGTCAAAAATAAGCGCGTTACATTTATTCTGGGATTACTAAACTTGAACCGGTGGTGAAACGATGGCGGAGTCCATTCTGTTTGCGACGGACCGCTACAAGCGGAACCTGGAGGAAAGCGCGTCGCGGGAGTTCGATTACACAAAAGCTTTGAAAAGCGGGAACTGGAGCGAGTGGCAGCGAGCGTTCCGGCAGCGTTTGGCGGAAATGACCGGGCTGACCCATATCCGGGAGCGGAACCGCAATCTCCCCCTGTCCCCGAGAATTGCCCTTGTCGAGCATTTTCCGGGCTATCGGAGGGAGTAATTGTATATCGCCGCGGAGCCCGGGGTCGAAATTCCTTTCTATCTGCTGCTTCCGGAGAGCGGTTCGAAGCCGTACCCTCTGGTGCTCACTCCCCACGGACATGGCCGCAGGGGAAAGGAAGTGTACGTAGGCAACTACGCGAACGACAAGGAACGGCTGGAAAGCTTGGCGGGAGAGCGGGATGTCGCTCTGCAGACGGTGGCGGAAGGATACGCCGTGATCGCCATGGATGTGCGGGGGTTTTGGGAAATGTCGCGCGAGGAGGATTTCGCTCTTAACAAAACGAGCTCGTGCGACGAGCTGCAGAAGCTCGCCTTCATGTACGGGAGAACGCTGATCGGCGAAAGAGTTTACGATATGGGAAGGTTGATCGACTATGCCTTCACCCGACCGGAGATCGATGCGAGCCGGATCGCCATCACCGGCAATTCCGGAGGCGGAACCGTCTCCTTCTTTACGGGGGCGCTTGACGAGCGTATCTCCGTTTGCGTGCCGAGCTCGTACTACTGCACGTTCCGCGGTTCCATCATGAACGTTCCGCATTGCCTCTGCAATTTTATCCCCGGCATCATGCGGCTCGGGGAAATGTACGACATCGTCGGCCTGATCGCGCCGCGTCCGGTATTGTTTGTCAACGGCGTCAAGGACAACATCTTTCCGATCGAGCATACCCGCGAGTCGTTCGCCCATGCGCGCCGAATTTACGAGGCGATCGACGGCGAACGGACGGACCGCTGCGAGCTGTACGAAGGCAGCGGCGGGCATCGCTACTACAAGGAGCGCGTCTGGCCGTTTGTCCGCCGGCATTTGTATCGCGACATGAGCTGAACCGTCGACCCGGCTGAGCGACGGATCGCCCTTTTGCATCGATCAAACATGGTTGCCTTCGCTACCGCCGACAAAAACGGACCGTCAGGGGCTGCTTCTATGAACTACACCCTGACGGTCCGTTTTCGGTTCATTGCTTTTTCGTCGCAACCCGCTTCGCCAGCTCGGACAAATCTTGCCCTTTCAAAGCGCCCTCCACCAGCTCCGGCAGCAGCGCCGGGGTACAGGCGAAGCAGGGCGTTCCGTCGTTGGACAGCGATTTCGCCAATTGCTCGTCATAGTACGGCTGGCCTTGGTCGGACAGCGCCAGCAAGCACATCGTCTTCACTCCCGCTTCCCGCAGCTCGCGCATGCGGCGCACCAGCGCCCCCCGGTTGCCGCCTTCGTACAGGTCGGAGACGATGATGAACAGCGTCTTCTTCGGCTCCTCGATAAACTGCTCGCAGTAGGCGACCGACTTGTTAATGTCCGTCCCGCCGCCAAGCTGGATGCCGAACAGCATATCGACCGGATCGTTCGCGCACTGCTCCGTCAAATCGACGACGGCCGTATCGAACGCGACCACTCTCGTGCCGAGCGAAGGCATGCTGGCAAAGATCGAGCCGACGACGGAAGCCCAAACGATCGAATCCGCCATCGAGCCGCTTTGGTCGATATCGACGATGACGGTCCATTCCTTCCCGCGCCGCATGCGGTCGAAATAATAAAATTTCTCCGGAACGATCTGCCGCCGCCGTGCGTCGTAATGCTTCATATTGCGCCGGATCGTCCGCTTCCAGTCGATCCCGCTCAGCGACGGAAGCGGAGAATGCCGTCTGCGGTTCAACGCCCCGGTGACCGCCCGGCGCAAATCGGATTCGAGCCGCTTCGCCAGGTCGTCGACGACGGCCTGCACGAGCATGCGTGCGGTGTCTTTCGTCTTCTCGGGAATTTTCCCTTTCAGCGACAGCAGCGTGCCGACGAGCTGGATGTCCGGCTTTACGGTCGCCAGCACTTCCGGCTCGAACAGCAGCTGCTTCCAGCCTTTCCGCTCCATCGCATCGTTCTGGATGATCGAGACGACGTCCTCCGGGAAAAAGGAGCGCACGTCGCCGAGCCACTTCGACAGACGCGGCGCCGATTTGCCCGTCCCGGCCCCTTTGCCGCCGGATGCGGGGCCGCTTCCGCCGTCCGTTCCGTCGCTCGTCTCGTCGTATATATCGGCGAGCGCCCGGTCCATAATTCGCTCCTCCTCGGTCAAGCCGACCGATTCGCCGCCGGCGCAGCTCGCCAGCTGCTTCTCGGCGCTTTGCCCGAGGATGAGCCGCCAACGCGCAACGATTTTGTTGTCCGTCGCCGCGCTCATGTCAAATGTCCTCGAAATCGAATTCGTTCAATTCGTCCACCATCTTCGCTTCTTCCTCCTTGAGCTCTCCGGTCAGCAGCTCCTCCGCCTGGTCGGCGCGCACGCCCCACAGCTCGCCGAGCAGCTCGGCGACCATCGCCTTCTCGCGCGGAGCGAACGCGGCGAACGCCCGCCGCAAAAAGACGAGGGCGCGCACGAATTCGTCGTCCCCGAGGGAGCCGATATAGTCGTTCAGCTGCTCCCACAGGCTCATCCGCGACAGCAGGGCGTACCGGTTGCGCATCGCCAGCCCTTCGAACCAGCCCGCGCCGAGCTCGGCCGGGATGCCCGGCGACAGACGGCGCGACACTTCTTCCGCGCACTGCTGCGCGGAAATGGCGCCACGCTCCATCAAAATGGCGCAGGCGAAGCCGGACAGCCGGGGGTTGCGGTCGTCCCGCTCCGCCAGCCGGAGCAGCTCCCGCAGCCACAGCGCCTCGTCGACCCGCTCGCCGTGCTCCAGCGCAACGCCGTTCAGCTCGTTCATCGCGGCTACCATCGCATGGGCCGCCTCGTCGTTGCAGCCGGCGGCATCAAGCAGAAACAGGCAGGCGCGCATGAACAGCTGCTCGAGCAGCGGCAGAAGATGAGCCGTATCGATCCGCCTGATGTCGCCGTACGATACGATCGCGGACAGCTCCCGCGCCGCTGCGGCCATCTGCACGACGTCCCGGCTGTCGACGGCAAGCCGCTGCAGCGTTCCGCGCGCGGCCTCCATTTGCGCCGGCATGCCGCACTCGCAGGCGGCGCGGATCCATTTCGACGCTTCGGCGATCGAGCCGCAGCCGTCGAGCTTTTGCTGAAGCGCGTAAGCGGCGGCGACTTCGACCGTTTCTCCGAGCAGCGTCGATTCGACGACCTCGATTTCCGCCTCCGGCGTCCACTGCACGACCCAATGCTCGGCCCACGATGCGCGTTCCTGCCCGCTCGGCCGCCGCTTCGCGAACGAAATGCCGAGGAGCGCGAGCCGGTGGAACAACGTGGACCGGTTCAAATCGAGAAACGCGGCCTCCTCCGACTTGACGCGCCGGTTTTCGCGCAAATCGAGCGCCAAATCGGTCGCGACCGCCGTTTTGTACGACTCCAGCTTCAGCCGCTTGAGCTGCCGGTTCAAATCGTCCTGGATCGGCGTCTGGCTGACGCCGTCGGCGAGCGCCCCGATCGCCGTCCCGACTTCCGTACGCGCCATCGGCTCCGCGACGACGGACAGCTCCCCGCGTCCGAGCAGCGTCTGCGCCGCGTCCCGCAGGTCACGAAGCGTCGGCGCCCCGCCGCCGTGCAGGGCGGCGAGCGACTCGGCCAGCCGGACCGCCTCGATCACTTCCGCGGTCGACCGATGGGTGCCCGCTTCCCGCAGCAGGCGGGCGATCGTCGACAAGTAAAACTCCGGCAAGCCGTCAAGCGAGCCTCCCGCCATTCGCTCCCACATCATTTCATAGTAGTGCGGGGCGTTGTTGCCCGCTCCGTATCCGGACATCGAGGATAACCGGAAATACGAATACGGCATCAGCGTAAGCTTCGTTCGGCGGGAAGGCAGCGCGGACCGCTCTTCGTCGGTCATCGCCGCAGACGGATCGGCCAAGGCGTCCGCATGGTAAGCGCCGCAGACGACGACGATTTTGTCCGGGGCGTGGCCGGCTTGAATCGTATCGCGGATTTGCCGCCGCATATAGGCTTCCCGGACCGCGTTGTACGCGTAATCCGCCCGCTCCCGCGGCCCCTCCCGCTCCTCGGCCAGTTCCCGCATTTGCGCGGAGTACGCCCGGATCGCCGCTTGATAGGCGCCTTCGTTCAGATTGTGCTCGAAGCGGCGCTCCCAATACATATCGAAATCGTGCTCCCCGGCCAGCTCGGCGATGCGGGCGTACACGGAACGTTCGTCGGCCTTTTCGTCGGAAAATCGTTCGGGGGGCTGGCGCCGGGAATCCGCCGAATCGTCTTCGGCCGGACCGGCTTCATGCTTCCTCAACGCGTCCTGCAGCGCGATCGTCGCGGAGGACGGCAGATCGATGAAGGCGCAGGACGCCCCGTTTCGATCCGCCCACAGCATCGCCTGATATTCCGGCGAATAGACGGCGAAAGGCCATAACGCGGTTCGTACCGGCAAATCGTCGGTAAACGCCAATATCGCGACGGGCGGCTTCGTCGCCCGGTTCGTCAGATGGCGTATTTCCGCCGTCGCATCGGCCGGCCCCTCGATCAATACCGCCGTCGGCCGAACCCGTTCCAGAAAATCGAGGAGATGCTTCGACCCGCCCGGGGAAAGATGCCGAACGCCGAAAATGCGTACGGCCGCTTCGGCTGCCGCGCTCACTCGTTCATCTCCTTGCACGCCGTATACAAGCCGCGCCATTCCGCGCCGCGCTTCTTCATGACGTTGTCGAGATATTCTTTCCAGACGAGCTTGTCTTTGTCGTCGTCCTTCACGACCGCCCCTTGAAGCCCCGCGGCGATATCTTCGTCGGTCGGTTCGCCGCTGCCGAAGCTCGCGGCGAGCGCCATGCTGTTCGTAAGCAGCGAAATCGCCTCCGCGGTCGACAGGACGCCGGCCGGCGACTTCACTTTCTCCTTCCTGTCGAGCGTCATGCCGCCGCGCAGCTCGCGGAAGATGGTGACGACCTTGAGCAGCGCCTCGTCCGCGGGGACGGCCGCCTGCAAATCGTAGGCCGACGCGATTTCGCGAACCCGCTTCCGTACGATTTCGACCTCGGTCGCGATGTCGGAGGGCGACGGCAGCACGATGATGTTGAACCTTCGCTTGAGCGCGGCCGACATTTCGTTCACGCCGCGGTCCCGCGTATTGGCCGTGGCGATGATCGAGAACCCTTTGCGGGCGCTCGTCTCGCCGCCGAGCTCGGGCACCGAGATCGTTTTCTCCGACAATATCGAGATGAGCGCATCCTGCACCTCGGACGCGCACCGGGATATTTCCTCGAAACGGGCGATCGATCCCGCTTCCATCGCCCGCATGATCGGACTGCGCACGATCGCCTCCGGCGTCGGTCCGTTCGCGAGCAGCATCGCGTAATTCCACGAATAGCGAACATGCTCTTCGCTCGTGCCGGCCGTCCCTTGGACGACGAGGCCGGAATCGCCGCAAATCGCCGCGGCCAAATTTTCGGACAGCCACGATTTGGCCGTCCCCGGCTCGCCGATCAGCAGCAGCGCGCGATCCGTCACGAGCGTCGCGATCGCCATTTCGACCAGCCGTTTATTGCCGATATATTTGGGGGTGATGTCGGTGTTCCCCGCCTTGCCTCCGGTAATGAACGTAAACACCGATTGGGGCGACATCCGCCACCCCGACGGAACGTTTCCCCGGTCCGCCTTGCGCAGCGCCTCCAATTCTTCCTCGTACAGCCGTTCGGCCGGCAGTCGCATCCGGTCCTGCAGTCGTCGTTCGCTTGCGGCCATCCGATTCTCTCCCTCCGGTTATATTGGTTATATCGGTTATATCGGTTATATTGGTACGTCGTCTACCGTTTCCCATGTCAGCTTGCGGCGGCCCGCATCGTTTCCAGCACAAACCGAAGCTGCTGTCCGGCCGTGTAATGAAACTTCGGCAGCACGGCTTCGAGCCGGTCCCGATACCGAACGGGAAGCCGGTACAGCCGTTCCAGCACGTGGCCTTCGATATAATAGCAGTTGTTGTTCCGTTTGTCCTCGAGCGCCTTCATCGTCGCTTCGTGCAGAACGTCCTCGCTCGCACCGGCGCGTTCCAGACCGCACAGCAGCATGCCGGCGAACGGATTGCGGAATTCCGGATTATGCTCCAGCTTGTCGAGCAGAAACGTTACGCATCCCTCGTGTCCGGGACGCGCGAAGGCGCATGCGAGCTCGAGCGCGTTTTGTTCGATGAAGCAATCCAGCCAGCGGGCGTCCCACCGCTCCGCGAGCTGTTCGGGCGGCGTCATGACGACCGTCGCGAGCGTCGTCGTCTCGTCGGAGCCGTTCCACAGCATCGGGTACTCCCGGTATTCGCGCGAAACGACGATCGATTGAATCGCCGCAAACAGCGCCTGCTTCCGCTTGGCGACATCCTTGTTCGTATGCAGCTTCCAATGGTTGCGCATCGCCCCGACGTAACGCTCGTACAGCTTCTCCGGCGGCAGCATGCGCAGCGACGCGCGGAACGCGTACGGCACATAGCGGACGTTTTGCCGCTCGAGCTCGTGCAGCAGCGCAACCGCTTGCTCCCCGTCCTCCTTCTCGAAAAAGGAAGCGGCGGCATCGAACAGCTCCATCCATCCGTACGAAACGAACAGCGGGTAGCGCTCCGTCGCATACGCGAAGGCGTCCAGCAGTCCGCCGCTGCGTTTGCCGTCCAATGCCGTCAAATAATGACCGATTTTTACCCGAACGGCTTCCCGCTTGTTGACGTCGTCCTTCAGCTCTTCCGCCTGTCTCAATTCCGCGGCGAAATCGCGCACCAGGCTTTCCGCAAGCTCACCCGCCTCGCAGCGACGCGCCGCTTCGGCCGCAAGTTCGATATCTTTGCCGGAAAAAGCTTCGTACAGCCGCGCCGCCGCGCGCGCCGAGCCGCCCTCGGCCAAAGCGCGGTACGCCGCCTCGCGTATCGCCTTTTTCTTATCCTTCGTATAGCCGAGCAGCGCTTCCTCGTACCGCTCGCGGCCCGCGAGCAGCTCGATTGCCGTCGTCCGCACCTCGTCCGATCCGGCTTCGGCCGCCCGGAGCACGAATTCGGCCGCGTCTTCTCCGCCCGCTCCGCCGATGACCCGCAGCTTCCTCGCTTCCGGTTTGCCGCCGGACGGATCGAACGTTTCCGTCAGCAGCGGCACGACCGAATGGCCGTAAGCGGGCAAAATGCGCATCATCGCGTAATCCGCGATTTCCGAATACGGATCGTCCAGCGCCGCGACGGCATGCGGCAGCAGCCGAAGATCGCGAAACATGCCGGCTTCGAACGCCTGTACGATCACTTCGTAGCGGCCGCTTCCGGTCGTCGTGAGCGCGCTCCGCACCGCCGCCAATTTGCGGTACGACAAATCGGTGGAAAGCGGCATCGGACGGCTTTCCACGGGTTTCGGCTCCCCTTCCGGGGAAGCCGTCCCCTGCGTCCGCAGCACCGAGCCGAGCAGCGTGCCAAGCTCCTGCAGCGCCTCCGCCGAACGGCCCGTCTGCCCGGCAGGCGGCTCGATCAATGCGGCGATCCCTTCGCCGAGCCGTTTGAATACGGGCGACCGTTCCCCGAGCTGGACAAACTGGGGCAGCAACCGCTTCAAACGGAAATCGCCCGCCGCCAGCTCGCTTCCCGCGATATACAGCCGCCTCACTTCTTGCATAAGCTCCTGCAGCAATGACGTGCTCATCGTCGTCCCCCCTTAATACAGCAGGCGGATCATGTCCGCGCCTTTGATGATCGTCAGCGGCTGAGCGACCAGCCGTCCGTTGTCGGGCCGGTGCTCGAACAGAACGAGCACGGCCGCGTCACGCAACCTGTCGGCGGGGACGTACGGCAGCAGCGACACGGTCCCGTTCCCGAACGCGGGCGCGTCGTCCAGCGCCATCTGCTGGCCGGACTCGTCGGCTATGACGAAACGGCCCTGCCCGTCCCGGACAACGTCGCTCGAATGGAGCAGCATGACGGGATTGCGGTCGCCGAGCGGATTTTTGAGCTCGTTTTTGACCCGTTTCAAGGCGTCGGCGTACGAACGGCCGGCGAATCCCGCAACGAGCTCCAGATCGCGCGGCTCGATCGGCCGCGAAGTCATTTCTTCCCACCGCACCCTCCGGTTCATGTCGCCCGGATAACGATACAACGATTTGACGAGCGCGACATCGAAGAAGCTGTCTTCCTCGCGCATATGCTTCGCCGCCTTGTAGGGCCGGTAGTGGACCGTCCGGTGAATGTCCCCGGTCGTCGTTTCGAGCCAGTAGCCCTGGTCGACAAATTCTTGCCGGGCCGGGTCGTCGTAGCTTATAAAGGCAAGCTGGATCAATTCGACGTTTTCCGACATCAAGCCGTATTCGCTCAGCTCGGCAAGCTGCCAGGCGTGACCGAGCCATTCTTCGATCGTCGATTCCCGGTCCGGCGTCAATTCCGGATCGTCAAGCTTCGCCGTCAAATGCGCGCGTCCTTTTTTGACGAACGCGTGGATAAGCGTCAATTGTTCGACCGCATATGTATAAGCCGCTTCCCGATCGTCCGGATCGGTCAGCAGCAGCGCGAGCCGGCGCAGCTGCGTTTGCGCCCCCGTCAAGTAGGCGTTGCCGAGCTGCTTGATCGGCTCTTCGATCGCCTTCACCGCTTTTTTGTCGATCGTGCCGAGCCCGCCGCGAACGAGCGACAGCGTCAGCTTTTCCAACATATCGAGCCCTTCGAGCTGCGCCCGGATTTTTTTCGCCAGCGCGGACTTGTTCGTCTTCCTCGGCTTATCCGTCTCGCCGCTTTCGGCCCGCCGCTCCTTGTTCTCCTCCCGCTTCGCCGCTTTTTCCCGCTTGGCGGCGATGTCCTCGGGGATGGCGGCGACGGCGAAATCGCTCCCGAGCGCAAAAGCGTACAGCAGTCCGAGGGCATGCTTGCACGGCAGCTGCCGGCTCGGGCACGAACAGCGCAGCACCGGCTTCTCCGGCACGACAAAATCGGCCGAGCATTCGTAATTGGAGCTGCCGCTGCCGGTGCATTCCCCGAACAGGAGCGTGTCGTCCTCCGAACGGTTCAGCCGGACGAAACTCCGTTTTTTGACAAGCCCCTGCGCGTTTTTGATCGCCGAGGCGTTCGGCGCCAATGAATCGACGTACGATTCCGTTAGTTCCAACACGCGTAGTTCCCCCCGTTTTCCGTGCTGGCGGCGCGGAACTCCTTCCCCTTCGCCGCACGTTACCGATTATACTGGAGCGGATTTCCATAGGAAAGGGACCGCAGCTCCATTTTGGTTCATCTTCATACATTTGTAAAAATTATGGGGATTTTTAGGTTAATCCGCTCTAGTAAACTAAACCTATCGCTTTTGTTCGCGCGCAAACGCGGGACGCAGATGCAATCCTGCACCGTTCTGATCGCGAACGGCGGTGCGGAAATCGTGAGCGCGATCCGGATCCGCACCTGCTTGCAAAAGGACAAATGAACCTGCGACGGAGCCGAGGCGCTGGTAGCGCTTGAGAGACATATTGATCATGTGCAGGGGTAATAAGAGACTGAAAGGGCGGGTCGAAGCTTATTGAACAATAGTTCGCTAATAATGAACGTCAATTCTTTAATTCTATTAAAAATAGCGGAAACGGGCAAATAGTGATATTATCCCCTTACGGTAGACAGTGAAAAAAGAGTTCATGATATCATGGATTCAGCACTGTTGACCGGAGGGGATTTTTTTATGCCACCCAAGAAGGGGCAAAAGTTTAATCGTTATGATG
>NZ_JARBDC010000084.1:0-128522 GCF_036577625.1 Paenibacillus sp. GYB003
CGGAGCCGCCCGCGGCGGCCGTTTGCCCCGGCAGCAGCGCCCGGGTCAGGATGGCCGCCACCTGCGCCCGCGTCAGCGCGGCGTCCGGGCCGAACCGGCCCGCGGCGGTGCCGGTCATCCAGCCGTTCGCGGCGGCGTAGACGATTTCGTTTTGCGCCCAATGGCCTTCCGCGTCGTCGAAAAAGGCGCCGTTCACCCACAGCGTCATGTACGACCACGTATCGCCGTCCTCCTGCCCGAGACTCCAGCTTCCGGTTCCTTTCAGCCCGTATTTCGCGACGAGCTCCAGCTTGCGCTTCATCGACTGCTCGTTCTCGTGCCAGACGACGTACGTTCCCGGCGCAAGCGTACGGAAACCCGCGACCGGAAGCGTTCCGTCCGCGCCGACCGTGAACGTGCTGACGGCCGACGCTTCGTTCGCGTCATAGACGGTGTCGCCTTTGTAGCGGGAGACGAGGTCGACGACGGTGCGGCCGGCGATGCCGTCGCCGTTGATCGTCCCTTCCGCATTCCAATAGCGGCCGTAGAAAGGCAGGCCGAGCACGATGCGGTCCGCCGGCGCGAGCTTCAGCGCGTATTGGATCGAGCGCTCGACGAAGTCGAGGCTGGCGACCGGTCCCGGCTCCGGATCGCCGACCGACGTTTCGTCGTAAGCCATCACCATCAAGTATTCGCTGTATTTCGCCAGCTCGGCGTAATCGTAGGAGCCGAGCCATCCTTTCGTCGCACCCGTCGGATTGGCGGCGACCGCGACGGACACTTCTTTGTCCGCGGGCAGCAGCTGGCGCAGCTTTTTCACGAAGTCGGTCAAATCGTCGCGGGACGATTCCGTCACGTTCTCGATATCGACGTGCGCGCCGTCCAGGCCGTACCGGCCGACGGCTTCGGCGATTTGCGCGGCCAGCTCGTCGCGGTTCGCGAGCGCCGCCTCTCCGGCGGGACGATCCCAATGGTTGCTTACGAACGGCACGACTTTCACGCCGCGCTCGTGCATGTCCGCGATAAAGCCGGTATCGAGCTTGTCCGTCAGCTTCAAGCTTCCGTCGGACCCGAGATCGAAATAGCTCGGCGATACGACTTGAACCGCCCCGTCGGTGCGGTCGACGAATTGCACGTATTCGGACGTCTGTCCGGCGTATAAATACGACATTTGAAAGCGGGACGCTTCCGCGGTTGCGCCGGCGTTCGCCGCGAACAAGGCGGACGCCAGCAGTGCTGCTGCAAAGGAGCGTTTGATCCGATTCATCGACGAATAATTCCTTTCTTTGAAAAAAACAGGATACTTCCATTTTGCAAAATGGAACAGCACGACGACAATGCATAAATAATGTAAAAAAACGAATCGGAGGAAGCGGCGGTTCGGCATGAAAACGGTTGCGGTATCGCCGCGACGGTTGGTTGTGTGGTAAAATGAAATCCGGCAATGACAATATGACGCGCAGGTGATCGAGATGGGTACAGTTCCTACAGGCGTTCGCGGATTGGACGTATTGCTTCACGGCGGTTTCCCGCAAGGATCGACCATCGTGGTCGAAGGCGCTCCCGGAACGGGCAAAACGACACTAGGCATGCAATTTCTTTACTACGGGGCGCTCCAAGACGGGGAAGCCGGCATGTACGTCACGTTCGAGGAATTTCCGGACCAACTGTATCGCGATATGCTCGCCTTCGGCTGGGATTTGCGGAAGCTGGAGAGGGAAGGCATGCTTCGCGTTGTCAGCATGACGCCCGATGTGTTTATGGAGCAGATGATCGAACCGGGCGGGCTGGTCGAAAAGCTGATCCGCGAGCTGAACTGCAGACGGATCGTCGTCGACAGCATCAGCCTGTTCCGCTACGGCGCGGCCGGCGAGGAGGAGCACCGCCGCATGCTGTACCGGCTGCGCAACATACTCCGCAAGCTCGAGCTGACCGCGCTCTTGATCAAAGAACGGGATGCGGCGAACGACGAAACCGGAGGCTTCGAGGCTTATATCGCGGACGGCTTTATCCAGCTCGGCTTGAAGCGGCAAATGGACAAATACCGGGTGCGCACGCTCGAAGTGTT
This sequence comes from Paenibacillus sp. GYB003, assembly GCF_036577625.1. Taxonomy (NCBI): domain Bacteria; kingdom Bacillati; phylum Bacillota; class Bacilli; order Caryophanales; family Paenibacillaceae; genus Paenibacillus; species Paenibacillus sp. GYB003. Next base: position 2,048 of record NZ_JARBDC010000084.1, read on the forward strand.
GAAAATGAGGGGCCGGCGCATTCGCGAAGGCGAGCATGTGTACCGGCTGACGGAAAACGGGATCCGGCTGATCCCGGCCCGTTCGATGATCGAGGATTTGGCGCTGCTCAACGGGCAGACGAAGGTGGCGACGGGCATCGCCGCGCTGGACGAGCTGCTGGAAGGCGGGCTTGCCGGCGGAAGCGTTTACTTGCTCGATACGAACAGCAAAGCGAACTATAAATATTTTATCGCCTCGATATTGGCCGGTCGCGTGCGGGCGGGCGAAAAAGTGCTCGCGCTGCTGTCCAGCTTTTTGACACCGGAAGATCTGGACAAAATGTTCGCGCTGCAAGGGCTGTCGATGAGCCGGCTGGCGCAGGAGGGACAAATTTATTTTATCGAGCATTATACGCGTCCGTATCCGCCCGGCTGCGAAGCGAACGTGATGGACGTAGGCACGCTGAACAACGAGGAATACCGCCGCGTCGTCGAAGAAAAAATCGGCTCGCTCGTCGCGGGAGGCGGCAGCTGGTTCGTTTATTACGATTTGAACACCGTCATTGCGGAGCGGGGCAAAGATTATGTCACGAAATATTTCGCCGCAGACTCGGCCGGCGTGAAGGCGCTCGGCATGACAATGATGGTGCTGTGCAACTTCAGCGAAATCGGGTCGGAGGTTTCCGCCTTTTTGGAGCGAACGTCCAACGGCGTCATCCGAACTTGGGTCGACGGCGCTTATCAATATATGCAAGTCGTCAAATCGCCGAACGGCGTTATTTCCGAGCCTTATGTCGTGGAGACGACGACGCGGGCTCCGTTTATGAGATTGACATGAAGACCGGCACGAAGGGCGCAGACGGGGAGGGCGGACGATGAACGAAGAAGATTTATGGCAGCTGCAAATGGAATGCACCCGGTTTTTTCAAGACAACCCTTACAGCATGGAGACGGCGGAAGGGATCTCGCTGCGGCTCGGCCGCAAGACGGAGCACCTCGACCCGGTGCTCGGCAGACTCGTCTCGCTGGCCATATTGGAGAGGACGGGCAATGGTTCGCGTTCCATTTACCGTTATATCGAACCGAGCTTCTCCGACAATCTCGAGGTGCAATGGAACAGCTGAGCCTCGTCCAAAGCTTGCAGGACCTATATGCGGAGGAAAGCGGCTTATCGGTCCTGTTGACGAACGATCGCGGGGAATGGTTAACGCGACCGTCCGGCGCGATCGCTTCGTCGAATGCGGAAACGGGTCCCATGCGGGTTCTGCTTCAATCGGTGCTTTCGGAAATGGTGCAGCGTTATGCCGCGGCCCGTAGCGCCATCGTGTGCGACGTCGCCCCGGGCGTATGGCTGTTCATGGCGCCGGTATTTCCGACGAAGCGGCAAACGTATTACTTGTGGGCGGGATGCATCGTCGACGGGAAGATCGTCTCCGGGTCGCGGCGGCCTTCGCCGTCCGGGGAACCGGACTTCCCGTGGACGAAGACGTGGTCGTCCGTTCCGCTCGTATCCGCGCCGCTTACGTCGGCTTCGCACACGGAAAAGACGGCCGCCCAAATCGGCAGGCTCGCCGCCGTCGTCGAAGGGCTGATGCGGCCGGGCTACGCGGCGCAGTCCTACTTGCGGTCGACGGAGCTGCTGCGGCGGACGGCCGTGACCGGCGGCTCGCCGGCCGAGCGGGTGAAAGGGCTTGCCGACGCCGCGGACGACATCGACTTTGCCGGCTTCGCCGCAAAGACGGAGGGGCAGCGGTTTACGATCGACGCATTCGCGGGACAAGCCGCCGGATCGATCGAGGGGCTTTCGTTTTCGCTCGGCGAAGGATTTGTCGGCCAGGTGGCGACGACCCGAAAGGCGGCGTTTTGGGACCATGCGGATCAAGACCCGCGAACGTTCGTTTTCGCCGAGCACGGCCTTCATCCGACCGCGTTTTTTTGCGTCCCCGTCATGCGCGAGCGCGAGCTGGCGGGCATTTTGTTCGGCGGGAGCGTGACGGAGCCGACCGTCGGCAAAGGAGCGACATCGCTGGCGCAAGCGTTTGCGGCCGGCTGGTCGAAGCAGCTTACGCTCGAGGCCGTCCGCATCGATCGCGATACGAATTTCACCCGGCTGTCGACGTTCGTGGAGACGTGCGGGGCGATCAATCAGGCGCAGGACGCGAAGCGGCTGTCGTATATTTTGGTGGACATGAGCCTGAATTTGGTCGAAGGCCCGTTTTGCTGCGTCGTGCTGAAGCAGTCCAGCAGCAAGGTGCAGCTGGTGTCGCGGGGACTGGGCGGACCGCAGGCCGAGCGCTATGTCAAGGAGGTTGCGGCCCGCTGGTCGCGCCGCGAAGGCGGAGCGTCGGCGCCGGCCGCCGAACTGTGCGAGGGGCCGGGCATGCCGCCCGTGCTCGAATGTCCGCTGTATTATCAAAGCGAGCTGCTCGGCGTCTGGTGCATCGCCTTGAAGGAGGCGGACCAGTACGTCCTGTACCGGGACTATATGACGATCGTCGCGCAGGCGGCGTCGTCCGTCATTTACAGGCTGTGGGACAAAGGGCGCGTCGACCGCGGCGACGTCGTGCAGCTGCTCAACCGGGCGCTCGGGTATTGGGACTCGTACGCCTGGCAGATGACGCACGAAGCGCAGGAGCTGGCTTTGGCGTTCGCGCGGTCGCTGAAGCTGTCCGACGGCGAGGTGAAGCATATCGGCGAAGCGTGCCTCATTTATCCGTACTCGCCCGCGTTTTTGGGCGACGACTTGCTGCGCAGTCCGGAGCTGATGGCGATCATTCAAGACTTTCACGCGCTGATCCGGCTGTCGGAGGAGCATAAAACGTCGGCGCAGTCGGGGGCGACCGCCACGGCGGCGCAAAGCTTCGGAACCGGCGGACAGCTGATCGCGATGATTTACGTCTACCTGCAGTTCAACCGCGACCCGGAGGCGCTCGATTCGCTGGCGGTGTCGGCCGAGCTGCGCTCGGCGTTCCGCGCGTTTTGCGATTCGAGGCAGGTGGTCGAGGCCGAGATCGAGATCGGCGAAGAAGCCGCCGCCGCGCGCGAAACGGCGGAGCCGGATTTGCCCGACATGCTGAAGGAGCTGCCGCCGCTTTCGTCGCGCGAGCAGGAGGTGCTTGGCCACGTACTGCAGGGGAAGAGCAACCGGGAGATCGCCGAACGGCTCGTCATCAGCGAGCATACCGTCAAAAACCATATGACGAACATTTTCCATAAGCTCGGCGTAACCGACCGGGCGCAAGCGATCGCTTTAGTGTACAAAGCCGGGTGGAACCGGTGAAAGGAATTGATAGAAACCCGGAGCCCGCTCCGGGTTTTGTTTTTGATGATCCGGCGGTATTCGGACGGCTGAACATGTTGACGCTATCGATGCTGCGGACGAGAGTGCGGGAGAGCGGGTCTCCTTACAGTTTTGTAAACGGAGAGGACGCCAAAGGATGTAGCGAGTAGCGCCTTTTGTTTCCGCGTCCGGTGTATCCTAATCCTGCCGGGCCGACTGGAATCGAACGAACGGGAAAACCTCCTGTTCACTCGCTCTCGTATTGGCGTCGGATCGAAATACCGGGAGAAGCTCCCGCTAAAATGGCGCTGTATCCGCGAAATGAACGGTATGGACGAATATAGCGGGACGTTTTCACGTTGTTTTGGCCGAAAACGGGAAACGACCGAAAATTAGCGGGAACATTTCCATTTCGTTTCCCGCTTCGTTTTCAAATGTCCCATATCCCCATGTTCCCATGCAGGCACCCCCGTACTATATGATTTTTACCCCACGTTCTATTCTTCGGTAAGAAGCCCTTTTACATAATCGAATCGAGCTTATTCGGCTTATGCAACCTAATTCCAAAATTTTACGTCTGTTCCTATATACGATTGCGCGAGGAGGAACGAATCATGTCGCCGACAAGGAAACGTTTGGCGCCCGTTTTGTTCGTATGCGGCCTATGCGCGATGCTGGCGGCTTGCGCCGCGGAACCGAACAAAGGCGCGGGCGGGTCGTCCGTTCCGACGCCCGCAACCGCACTCGCGCCCGAGCCCGGACCCGAGCGTGCGGCTCCCGCATCGGTTCCGACACCGGGCGCGGACATCGTTCCCGCTCAAGCTGACCGTGCGCGAATGCTGCGAAAAGGCGGATGTGCAGGGAACCGTAAAAGCGTCGACGGCAACCGGGTTCTCGTCGTGAACGAAAACAAGAAAAACGGAAACACCGACGATCCCGAAGCGACGTGGATTACGCTGACCGACGACGGTACGATCGTGTGCGCCGGAAACAAACCGGAGCGGCTTGCGTTCGATACGTTGAAGGTCGGCCAGCGGGTCGAAGCTTGGTCGACCGGTCTGAGGCTGTTGTCGTATCCGAGCCAATGCTCGGTCGTCAAAATCGCGGTGCTCGACTGACCATGCGCGCTCCGCGCCCCGAAGGTCGACCCGGCTCCGATATAGGAAGCGACTAGTCGGCGACGCTGCTCCGAATAGGAATGGAGTAGGACATGCCGAACATGGGGCCGCCGGAAAGATAAGAAGAGTCGGGGATACCTTTTTTCGTCCGAAACGACGACAATAGAGGTACAGCAGGACGAGGCTGAAGCGGATCGGCGGACGGATCGAAGGAGTGGATCATAATGGACATGGAACGTTTGGAGCTGGAAGCGGCGGTGCTGACGCGCAGCGAGCCGGAGACGGCTTTTTTGCTCAAACGGTTGAAGCGGCATCATTACCCGACTTATCGGCAAAGCTTGCTGACGGCGCATTATGCGCGGCGGTTGGCGGAGGCTCTTTCATATAGCAGCGAAGCGCGGCAAACGTTATATCGGACGGCGCTGCTGCACGATATCGGGAAGCTGCACATCGACAAAGAAACGCTGGACGGCCGGAACCGGCTTGTCGAGGGCGGATTGTGGCGGCTGCAGGAGCACCCGAAGCTGGGGGCGGCGATATTGGAGCGGATGATCGGGAGCGGAGCGGTAGACGGCGACGCGGTGCTGCATCATCACGAAAATTTGGATGGAACGGGCTTCCCGTTCGGCCTCACGTATGCGTCGATTTCGACGAACGCGCGCATTTTGCGGATAGCCGGCAACTTCACGACGATGACCGATGCGTATTCGTCGATCGGGCTTAGCCGCGAGGAAGCGCTGGAGGAGCTGTACCGGTGGAGCGACGTGCTGTTCGACGGCGAGCTGGTCGAGCTGATGAACCGGCTGCATCGCGAGCGGCGGCTGGGCGAATCGGAGAAGGAGGACGCAGGCTATGACGGTATTAAACGAAATCGAAACTCTTAAGCGGAAAATGTACATGCTGGTTGCCCGTCACGGCGATTTGAAGCACGACTGCGTCGTTCGGGTCAGCCAGCTTCTCGACAAAAAGCTGAACGAATACGAGCGGGCCAAGCAACAGGGGGAACGGGTCGGCTGAAGGGTCGGACACTCCATTCGGAACGGAAAAAGGCGATACGGCGGGTCAGGCTTTCGAGCCTGACCCGTCCGCGCGTTCCGCGGCATCTTCCATTAACCAACGGTCGAGGAACGCATAGGCCATTTCGCGTATTTCCGGCGGGAAATCGTGTTCGCCGTCGGTCATAACCGCCCGGAACCGGTCGCCGGCTCCGAGAAACCGATACAGCTCGCGAAGCTCGGCCATACATTCGCCGATCGCTTTCCAATGGGGGAAGATGCCGTCGTTTTGGCCGAAATAATGGAACGACGGCACCGGCGCCGCCAGCGCCGCGATTTCATGAAACTCGAACGGCACCTCGTACCGGCTCAAATAGGGCGTCACTTTCGGCAAATGCGTGTACCAATCGCGAACGCCCCAATGCGTCGGTCTGCTGTCGCCATAGAACGGGCTGAAGCCGCAGCTGCTGACGACCGCGCGAATTCGATCGTCCAGGCCGGCCAGAAAATAAGCGTTATACCCGCCGAACGAATGGCCGATCGCGCCGATCCGGCCGGGGTCGGCAAGCTCCAGCGAAGCGAGCAGGTCGATCCCCTGCCTATGATCGACGATGTTTTTGCCGACGGTGGACCAATCGGGATACCGGTCGTAAAACGGACCGCTGCGGAAAGCGGGCAGCCCTGCGTATATGCGTTCCCCGGCCGTCAAAGCGTCCGGAGCCAGCACGATATAGCCCCGCGAGACGAGCTCCAGCCCGTATTTTCGATTGATGCGGCCTTCCTCGGTCGCAATATCCCGCTTTCCCGTCTCGTTCGTCGGATGAAGCGCGATGACGGCGGGCCTGCGTCCGTCTTTGCCGGTACCCTTCACGCCGGCGTCGGGGATAAGGAGATAGGCGGTCACCTTGTCGCCGTAAACGGTATCGTACGCCAAATGCACCCGGGTATGATCCCGTTCCTTCGTCTCGCCCAGCGTTTTCCAGGAAACGGGGACCCGATCGGGCACGCCGCCGATCATGTCCAGCCACCGCCGCTCGATACCGTTTCGCTTGCGCCGCCAGCAGGCCGCGTCTTCCACGCCGTCGAGCAGCTTCGGAATGCCTTTCCGGTTCAGTTCATACAAGTTGTAGCCCATTTGCTGCGCTCCTCCGCTCTTCGGCTCATGGCCGTACAGTCGTCCTCCCCGGCTTATTTCGCCTTGCTTTTCTCTTTCTCCACTTCCTGCTTCAGAAGCTCGTCGGCCTTTCGGAGCGCCGAATTTACGTCCTCCTTGCCTTGCGCCGCGTCCATGAACGCATTTCTGAGCAAAGTGTCCGCGGTATTCGTATCGATGACCGTCATCCCTTTTTGACGCGCCGGACGCAGCGGGGCGAATTCGTAATAGCCGACCGCTTTCATATTTTTGCTTTTGAGAACGGCGTTGTCCTGGCCGAGAACGTTCATCATCTCTTTGTTCGAAACGGTCGGCAAAAATCCGTTGCGCGCGTCCTTCAGCTGCGTCTCGTCGCTGAGCATCTCAATCATGACCCGGAAAGCTTCGTCCTTATGCTTGCTCTGCTTCGTAATCAGCAAATAGCCCGGCGGGAAAATGCCGATTTTTTTGGGGGCTCCCTCCATGACGGGGACCGATACCATGTCCCAATTTTTCAGCATGCTCAGATCGAGATACGGGGAGAAAATGTCGGCATGCATCGCGACCGTTCCTTTTTGAAACATCGTCTGCTCCTCCGCGAGCGACGGAGCGATCCGGTTGTTCGGAATTTGATAAAACCGGATGTAGTTGTCGAATATTTTTTTCCACGTATCGATGCTGGACAGCTGGTCCTTGGCCGGGTCCAACGTGGAGAGGGAATATTCGTTATATGTTAAAAAGGTGGCGACGAACGCGGAAAGTCCGCGGTAAGTAACGCCGCCTTCCACGCGGGTCAGCTTCCGGGCCGCATCGTACGCTTCGTCCCACGTCATGCCGTCCTTCAAATAAGGCTGGCCGAACTTGTCGAACAAATCCTTGTTGTAATACAGCACCCGCGAAAAGAACGGCGACACCGGAAGACCGTACAGCTCTCCGTTTTGCGCGGTTATATTGACGAAACCGTCTATGAAGATCGGATTGAAGCGGCTCAAGTCGTAGTTGTGCTTCTTCGCCAGCTCGCGCAGGTCGTACGCCAGCCCCAAATTCAAATAGTTGGTATGCACCGTGCTGGAAATGTTGCGGATGATATCGGGAATTTCCCCGCGGGCGACGTACTCCTGAATCGTATTTCCGGGGCCGTTCGTCTGCAGCCACGTTACTTTGATATGGGGAAACTTTTTTTGCAACGTCTCTTTAAATCGAGCGTCGAACTCTTGTTCCGACACGCCGGCGGCGTGTATTTTCAGTTCGATCGGTTCGGGCGGCCGGTTCGTTGTCCCGGCAGGCTCCTGCCCGTCCTTGGAAATGGCTTCGCCTCCGCCGCAGGCGGCCAGCGTTACAAGGAGCGGCAAACTTGCCCAACTGCGGAGGGATCGTTTGTTCGTGGTCACGCGGATCGACCTTCCTTTTCGAATTGTTTGGGCGATCGCCGATGTCGGTGTCGGCGACGGCGACGGCTGCTGTAAAAACGCTTTCAAGTCCTCCTTTCGAATACCGCATCGACTGCGGTTTTTCCTTCTCCTGCGTTCGCGAGAGTTGTTTGGTCGTTGTGTTGATATGTAACTGATATTTATACTGCATGATTGGAATATATGTTAAAAATCAGATGTTGTCAACTTGTAAATTTTCGGGCCGGATGGGCGAAACGAACAAACAATAAATAAGCAAAAACAGTTCGGTCCAAACACGAGGCTGCACATCGTCTAGCGTATTCGATTCGAAAGTTTTTTAGTTCAAGGTCTTCTTATATTTATCTGATATGTAAATAGGATGCGAGTTTGATCTTGTCCATTACAGTCGTTTGACAAGCCTATATCGATTTACTATGATCAATAATCATAGCGCTTAAGAGGTAGGTACTCGTATGGAACGACGGCCGAGCCGCAAGCTATTTCGCCACCGGTTGGACGAAATGGTCACATCGATTCGCAACAGCATCATTACCGGAACGTTGGAGCCGGATCGCTATTTGCCTTCGGAGAAGCAATTGGCGGAGCAATACGGACTGAGCGTCCAATCCGTACGCAAAGGGCTGGATCTGCTCGTCGGCGAACAATTGATCGTCAAAATTCCGAAGGTCGGAAGCAAAGTCGTCGATCCCGCGGAGAAGGGCGCCGTCACGGTCCGTCTCGGATATCCGCCCACGCTCCCCGACGACGCGGACATTCACCGGCTCATCGCCATGTTTCATCGGGAACACCCGAATATTCGCGTTCAAGCGGTTCCTCTGGGGGACGTTTCGTACGAGCACTGTAAACCGTATCTCGACAGCGGCATGCTGGACGCCATTATTATGAACTACAACGGGTACCTCCAATTTGCCGAGAACGGCGGCTTGGACGATCTCGATTGTTTGGAACGGCGGGATGACCTATACCCGTTTTTGTCCGACGCTTTTACGGATAACGGCCGGCTCCGGGTGCAGCCGTTCGTTTTCTCGCCTCTTGTGCTTTGCTACAATCGCGCTCATTTTGCGCAGCAAAACCTTCAGGAGCCGAACAGCAGCTGGAGCTGGAAAAGATTGATCGAATGCGCCTCCGCGCTGGATATTCCGAACGAACGGGTCGGTTTCCGCTGCTACTTCTCGACCCCGAACCGCGCCAGCATTTTGCTCATGCAGCGGGGCCAATCGTTCGAGCGCAGCGAGGACGGCCGTTTGAAGCTTGCCGGCACTTCCATGATGGAAGCGATCCGGTACAGCCGTCAAATTTACGAGCATATCCCGTCTCTGCCGAACAGCCTCATGGACTGGGAGACGCAAAAAATTCAAATGTTTCGTCAAGGGAAGCTTTCCATCGCCATTCTCAGCTATTTCAAGCTGAACGATTTGCGGGATTCCGACATCGACTACGACATCGCTCCGGTTCCGCATTTCGGCCATGCCCTTACGGCGCTGATCCTTATCGGGTTCGCCGTATATCGGCATTCCAAAAACAAGGAGGCGGCCAAAAAGCTGGTCGATTTCATGGTTTCGGCCAAGGCGCAGCTGGCGATCCGGCAAAACACATGCAGCCTGCCCGCTCGGGTGACGGCCGCGGAATGGTCCGGGCCCGACGGCGGGGGGATTAACCGCCCCTCGCGCTTTTCGCTGTTCCGCGAAATCATACCGAGCTACCGATTGTTTACGGACTTAAACGTCGGGGAAAGCGAGTATCGTGCGTTGTTCGACGAGCTGCGGCTGTATTGGGCCGGTTTGGAGGATGAGGAAACGTTCGTCGGGCGGGTCGAAGGCATTCCTCCCGCGGCGCCGAAAGCGGCCGCGGGCGCCGCAAGGTAGCCGCCACGGCGAAAGGGGGAGCCCGACGATATATCGGTACGTCGGGCCTTTTTATTTATGTACGTTTCCGGGAGGGGAAGGGGCGACGCTCATGGAACTGCTGCGGGTTCGGATCGAACGGGCCGGCTACGAGGAACGGGACGATGTCGTCAAGGACGTCGGTTTCGCGCTTGAAGCCGGACGGCTCGTCGGGCTGATCGGTCCGAACGGAGCCGGCAAAAGCACGACGATCAAGGCGATTCTCGGGTTGATCAAGCTGACGAAAGGAGAGGTGAGCTTTTGCGGGCCGGAAGGCACGTACGCTTACATTCCCGAGCACCCGATCTTGTACGAGGAGCTTACGCTGTGGGAGCATCTGGAGCTGGCGGCCGCGGCATACGGGCTGACGGAGGAACGGTTCCGGAAGCGGGCGGAAGAGCTTCTCGCCCGGTTCAGGCTCGGCGACGTGCGCGACCATCTGACGACCTCGTTCTCGAAAGGGATGCAGCAGAAGGTGATGCTCGTCATCGGCTTTTTGACCAAGCCGGACGTATATATTGTGGACGAGCCGTTCATCGGGCTCGATCCGAAGGCGACGAAGGAGCTGCTCGACACGCTGAACGAAGAGAGGCGGCGCGGGGCGGCGATTTTGATGTCCACGCACGTGCTCGATACCGCCGAGCGCATATGCGACTCGTTCGTGCTGCTGAACGGCGGGGAGACGGTAGCCCAGGGCGACCTGGAGCATATTCGGCGGCAGTGCGGGAAGCCGGGAGCGACCTTGTTCGAGTGCTTCCATACATTGACGTGAACGGAGGGCGGGCATGATCGACGCAAACCGGCTGTTCGCGCGAAGGCTGCGATCGGAGTGGCGGTTTCAATACCGGGTATGGAAAATGGCCGTCGACTGGACGGTGGCGCTGTATATCGTCATCCCGGCGGTCGCGGTCGCGGTTTACCACTACGTGTCGTGGTGGCGGGACATGCCCGCGTGGGGCGCGGCGGTACCGGTCGAGGCATGGCTGGGCGCGCTGTATGTGCTGTCCGGCTTCGGCGCGCTCCGCCTGTTCGTCGAGGAAGCGGATCAGCTGTTTCTGATCCGGAACGAGGCGTGGATGAGCCGGCTGCTGCGGCTGGGTACGGCATATTCGCTGACGGTTCGGGCGCTTTCGGCGGCCTTGGCGGCCGGCTTGGCCGCGCCGTTCCTCGTGCGTGCGCACGGCTGCGACGGGCCGCAGCTGGCGGTGGCGGCGGCGCTGGCGATGGCGGCGGGGACGCATCGGCTGCTCGCCGACCGGATCGTCGCGCTGCGCCTTCCGCGGCTGGCCGGATCGCTCGCGAACGGCGCCGCGTTCGTCGTCCTGGGAGCGCTGTTCGTCGTCGCGGCGCGGCCTGCGGCCGGTCCGCTGTGGGGCATCGCGCTGACGGCGCTTCTGGTCGGCTCCACCGTCGTTTTGGCCCGGGTGCGGCTGCGAATGACGGGCACCTTTTACCGGGATGCGGCATACGAAGCGGAGCAGCGGATGAAATTCGCCGCCCTGCTGCTCGCCCAGGTCGTGCCGAAGCCGGCCAAGCTGCGGAAGCGGGCGAAGCCGCTCGTGTTCCGACGTTCGCAGCGGTTGTTCCGAAGGCGGACGCCCGACCGCGTGCTGGCGGAGACGATCGTCAAGTCGTTTTTCCGCAGCGGCACCCAGATGAAGATGTATGCGCAGCTGACGACGGCGTTCGGCTTCGGCCTGCTGCTGATGCCGGTTGCCGCCAAATGGCTGTTCTGGTCGGGCGTGTCGCTGCTGCTCGCTTACTGGGTCCGGATGTACGGCAAAGAGGTGACGGCGTCTTCGTTCGTCAAGCTGTTTCCGTGGCGGGACGAAGACCGGCGCACGGCGATCGGCCGGGCGACGCCCTGGATATTCGTCCCGGCCTACGTCACGGCCGGATTCGCGCTCGGCTGGACGGCTTACGGGCTTTGGGCGGGGCTGCTGCTCATACCGGCGGGCTGGGCGCTCGGCTACTTGACCGGAAAGCTCATGAACGGATGGTAGCGTATAAGGAAGCGCTGGCAGGAATATCCTAAAGGCTGTACCCGAATACGCACACGAAAGAGGGACGTTCATGAGCGAAGCACCGATCTATTTCGAATTTCCGGATACGCCGGCCAGGAAGATGGCGCTCGATACGCTGAAGGAGCTCGGCTACCACGCGCACGGGACGGAGCTCGGCGGCAAGCCGGGCGTTCAGGTGTTCATCGATTCGAACGACCTGACGTCGGCGCTCGAAATCGCCCAGGCGAGCGGCGGGCTGCTGGTCGAAACGGAGGACGCGGACGCCGAACCGGAATCGTACAGACTGGCGTACGACCTCGACGCCGTGCCGATTCCGGCCCATATCGTGGGCGCAGATTGGCCCGAGTCGTATTATACCGAAGGCGGCGATGCGACGACCGACGCCCGGGGCGAAGCCGACGCCGGAGACGCTCCGTTCGACCCGTCGGGCGACGATTACGACCATTTTTCGGCGGGCGTGCGGCTTTGAATGACCAAGGCCTTAGAGGAGAAGCGCGGTTTGCCCGCGCAAACGGGAGCGCCCAAATCGGCGCTCCTTTTTGATATGAATCCCCTGCAGTTTTTGGAAACGGAAAGAACGCCAAAGCGGGGAGCGAGTTGCGCCTTTCATTTCCGTGTCCGGGCGTATCCCGACCTGCGGGCAGCTGGAATCGAACGAACGGGAAAACCTCCGGTTCACTCGCTTTCCTAGTGGCATCGTTTTCGAAATACCGGGAGACGCTCCTGTTAAAATGGCGCCGTTTCGGCGAAAAGCACGGTATGGACGAAGGTATCGGGATGTTTTCCCGTTGTTTTGCCCGGAAGCGGGGAACGGCCGAAATTAGCGGGGGCATTTCCAGCTCGTTTCCCGCTCCGCTGCCGTTTCGGTGTTTGCATAGAAAAAGCTTCCGTTTTGACGGTCTTTTCATTGGGATCGCGCGGCAACCGGGATCGTGTCGCCGGTGGAACGAATCGTAGTATGCTTATCGTGGTAAAAACGATCATTTTTTCAGGCTAACGAATCCGGACATCGCTATCCAGCCCAAAATGGAAGAAAACGATCCGATTTGCCGGAAATAGCGATACTGGGGTTCGTAAACAAATTCAAACCCCCGTATTCAGCTCCGTTAACGATTGCTCGGTTCGTAAGCCGTATGTCCGAAAACCGGAAGAAGCGAATGGAAGTCGAAATCGGCTCGCAGGAGCTCGGAGGGGGAGGGGCACTATTGCGGAACGATCACGGGGCGGCTTTTGTCGCGTGTTTTTGCCGCCAAACCTCAAAGACAACAAGACTTCAACCGGCGGCTGAGACCAATCCCCATTAAAGCGTTATAGCAAAGCGCGGCATTCTTTACCAAGAACAAGCTACCGTTGAAACACGAACGTATCTCATCGAAAAGTCTTCGAACCGGAGTTTTTCTTGTACGACGTTAATCGTTCGACGCCTTAACAAATACGTACTTTTGCTGGAGTTCCGATGAGCAGAGTTAACGCCGCGACGGCTTCGGCCTGAACGCAGCCGGCGCATGAAAAACGGCGGCCGGCATCCCCCTCGATAACGAGAAATTGCCTGCCGCCGATTTTCGTTTTCAATCGACCGATTGCGCCTCTTCCGCGGCATGCAGCCCGGCCGTATATCCGGTCGAGAAGGCCGCCGTTATGTTGTAGCCCCCCGTGTACCCGTGAACGTCCAACACTTCGCCGCAAAAAAACAAGCCCGGCATCAGCTTCGACTGCATCGTCTTCGGATCGATTTCCTTCAGCCGGACGCCGCCACCGGTAACGAACGCTTCCTCGATCGACAGCGTGCCGTCCGCGCGCAGCGGGAACGCTTTGGCGAGCCGGGCCAGCTCCGCCCATGGCTGCTTCGGGATGTTGTCGTACGTAATGTCTTCCGGGACGCCCGCCTTCTTCAGCAGCAGCGGTATCATTTTTTCCGGAAAAACGGATTTCAGCACGTTTTTCACCGCTTTGCGCGGCTGCTCGCGGGCGAGCTTCATCGTTTCGGCGAAAATGTCGTCCGCCGTGCGGTCCGGAAACAGGTCGATCGTCAGAAGCACGGTGCGTTCTCCGGTCGCGCGCAGCTGCTTGACGACGAACTGGCTGCAGCGCAGCGCGGCGGGGCCGGATATGCCGAAATGGGTAAAAATCATGTCGCCTTCGTGCTCGATCGTCTTTTTGCCTTTTTCGTTCCATACCGCGAGATGAATGGCGCGCAAGCTGAGCCCTTGCAGCTCCCGGCTGCGGATGAACGCGTCCGAGGACGTGATCGGCACTTCGGTCGGGTACAGCTCCGTAATCGTATGCCCCGCTTCCTCGGCCCAGGCGTAGCCGTCCCCGGTCGAAGCTGTTTATACGTAGGTACATACTAAGCCAGTTTGATATCTTCAATGATCCATTTATCATTTTCTTTTAGAATCGTAATTTGCTGAAATAGGGATTGCATGACCTGCTTTTTTGTGGACTGTTCCAGGTAAGGCCAGTTCTCCTTAATCGCCCGTAAGGTTTCTAGCGCTTCTTCTGGTGTTATTGTAGATGGCACGGCACGCGGTAAATCGGCAAGACGTTTACTCAGTTCGGTCATACTGTCCATTTCCTCTTTCATCAACTTCGCAAAATCGTCGTAAGGCATCAGTCCATCCCCATACGCGCGTTGCCACCTGCTCCGGCGCACTTCACTCGCTGACATCTGCTTTTGGATTTCCTCACGCTCGTCGATCTGGCTCCGATTGGTTTCGTCGGTGAAAGAAGTGAGCAGATCGCCGGCCGTGAGGTTCAACGAACCGAATAGGAGTTTCGTTAGATTTAATTCAGAAATACCCGATGCATCACAACTTCCATATCTCTCATTGTTGGAACAGACGTATCCGCGGTAGATCGTGTTTTTTAATGTCTTGTTATATTTCCCCTTGTACGTGCCGCCGCACTTTCCACATTTTATGATTCCGCCGTATACGTACTCGTAGGAGTTACGGGACATGAGCCCTTCGCGACGCCGTTCAAGAATTCGCTGCACCTGCTCAAACATTTCCACTGGAATGATTGCCTCATGTTTGCCGTCCCTTACGATCCGTTCGTTTTCTTCAACGAGAGCGGACTTCCAATGTACTTTCCCGGTATAGTGATAATTGCGTAAGGTTAGCGCAACCTTATGTTGATCCCACTTGGCGCCCTTGTTTCGGTATACACCGCGGTCATTGAGCATCTTGGCAAGATTGGTAGTGCCAATTCCTTTCAAATACTGTTCAAACGTCCAATATACCCATTTCGCCTGTTCTTCGTTAATCCGGAGTTCTCCATCCTCTAATCGGTCGTATCCGAAAAGCGGAACTGTAATATTATGCAAGCCCTTCTTTGCACGCTTCTCCATGCCTTTGCGTACTTCTTCGGACAGGTTCTCACGGTACCATTGAGCGAATATGCCAAGCATAAAAATAAACATACGTCCCATAGCGGTATCGGTATCGATTTTCTCGGTGATCGATACGAATTTGACGTTATGCTTATCGAATAATTTCATCAGATTGTATAAATCGCCGATGTCCCGAGTTAGCCTGTCCAGCTTATGAACGACGAGAACATCGATATTATTACGTTCAATTTCGGCTAGGAGTCGTTTGATATCCGGGCGCTCAAGGTTTTTACCTGAATACCCCGGATCACTAAAGTACCCGACGAGTGTCCATTTCTCCCGTTCGATATTGTCGATTATCTTTTCTTCCTGCGCCTCAAGGGAGTGACCTTCTTCTGCCTGTTCCTCCGTACTTACTCGTCCGTATCCAGCTGCGCGGATGATGGTTTGGATGTCTGTTACAGTCTTCTTTTTCATGGTCGCCCTCCATATTAGAATAAGACTGGTTGAAAGGGGTAGGATCGTTCCGTTGGTACCATTGGGTAGTTATTGGCTTTCGCGATGTACCCCCATTCTACAGCGTTCCTGTAGGAGCTACAACCGCATTTTGGACACGTCCCATATTTACCTAGGTCGAATCGCCAGCGGTCTTTGTGGGAGGCGTAGGAGCAGCGAGAACACCATAAGTACATAATTAGAACCTACCTTGCGAATGATTTACTACATTTTGCCGATACTAGTCGCGAGGTGATCAACATGAAAATTCCGGCAAAATTAGACGGAAAACTTGAATTCGTGTCCTTGAAAGACATACTATGTTTCACCATATTTCAGAAGAAAATCATGTTTTATACGGATGATCACGTATACCATTCAATTAGTTCGATTAACGATTACTACGAACTAACACGGGAGCATGGATTCGAAATGCTGGATCGTAATAATGTGGTTCAGGTCGATAAGATAACAAGTTATGACCCGTATCAAAAGATTGTCTTTTTCGGGGAGAATGGGTCGAGGTATTGTACAGTATCGGGTAAGAGTCTGGAATTCCTAAAAAACCTAAAAATTAAATAATACACGAAAATGCTGACCTCGTAAAGAAAAATTCAGGGTACCTGAATGAAGGTGCGCGAATTGGGTATTGTCAGATTATTCAAAACGTGACATGATGATGGTAACAAGATAAAGGCAAAACCTACCGAAAGGAGGTGACGCAAAGCCACGGGGCTAAGTCGTAAGATATGCTCGCCGGGTTGCCGCAGGTGGTCGGGCTTTTCCATCTCTTTTTTTAGGGATGGATTTTTATTTACCCACTATTTATTTGTCATACAACTGTATGTCGTCCGCCCCAGAGTAGATACTAACCTACTCTGTTAACGGCCTACACCCGGTGCGAAGGAGGAATTTCGATCCATTCGTAGAAGTCTTCCATTGGAAGCCCGAACACTTCCGATACCGTTTTCAGCGTCCCGACGGACATTGTACGTTTGCCCGTACAATATGCGCTGTATTGCTGTCGGGACCATCCCATCTTTTCGTAAAATAGTGGCGGATCAATCTTCCGTTCGCGCAATATCTCGGGTAGTAGGCACTTCCCAGGACGGAAGGCCAATCGATCTACCCACTCCTACCATTAATTAACTGATGGTGTCTTAAGTGTAACCTTGTATCGAACATATGTTCTCATTTATAATGATGAAAACGCAAACATGACCTGGACGGTGACATATGGCAAAAGATACGTTGCAAATCACTTATGAAATGTTCATTATACTTGGAATCGATCCAAAGGAAGCTATTACATATTTAGAGAACAAAAAGGCATCTACCCTTAATCCAAACCATGTTATGGCTCTTCAGATTTTGAAACAGCAGGCTGTTCCTTCTTCCTAGATAATTGCCATCTAACGAAGGACATGAATTCTTCGATTTCTTCGTCACTAAGTTTCATGATATCAACCATAAAGTCCATACGCTCTTTTATTTGTTCATTTGTTAATCCTTGACTAATGTAATCTAAAAGCTTTTCAGCTGGATGTTTCTCTTGATCGGTTTTATCTTTCCTGATATGGCCTGCAATCTTCATCAAATCTGTATATGGAACACGGAGACCTCTGGCGAGTTTTTCAATTGTCGGAGGCTTGGGAATTCCTCGTTCTCCAGTTTCATACCTTGAGATAGAAGCTGCACTTACACCAGAGTAAACCGCCAATTGGTTGACGGTCATCCCTTTGCTCTCTCTCAATTTTTTAAGTTCCTCCCCGAAACTCATCTTTTTTCACCTCCCATTCAAATATTCTCTCACTAGTATTGACAATAGGCAATAAATCGAGATTTCATGTTACCAAAAAGTGTTGACATTAGGTATTAATCATGGTATTTTATTGACAGAAGGTAATGACAAAAGGTAATGACGGAGGTGATGAAATATGAAAAGAACAGTCGTTATCGATATCGAGTTTCTTACTAGTCTTATGAAGGTAAAAGGGTTATCTGAAAGTGAATTCGCTCATGTCATCGGTGTATCTCACAGCATGGTAAACCGCGTTGTAAACGGAAAACGCGGAGGCGGAAACAAGTTTATATTCGGAGTTCTGAATGCCTTCGCTGATGTGTCTTACAGTCAATTGGTTAAGCATGATCGACAATTACCAAAAGGTAATAAATCTCCGCAAAAAACAGCGTAAGGAGTTGATTTCAGGAATGAACTTAATAACGATCCACAATGTTCGTGGATATATCGACGAAAACGGAACGGCCCAACTTAATATCGAAGATGTGTCCCGTGGTCTTGGTTTTGTTCAATCAAAAGGCAAAGTTACTTATGTACGTTGGGAGCGTGTCAACGGATATTTAAGCGATATGGGTTTTCCCCAACTGGTGGGGAAAGAATATATCCCCGAAAATGTGTTCTATAGATTGTCCATGAAGGGCGAAACCGAAAGTGCATTAGCATTCCAGGCTAAAGTGGCCGATGAAATCCTTCCAAGCATTCGCAAGACTGGAACATATTCGATAAATATACCGAAGTCTTTGCCGGAAGCGCTCAGGGCATATGCGGCAGAAGTAGAGAAGAACCAGATACTTATGCTCGAAAATCAGGAATTAAAAGTAAAGACTCGATATGTAGAACTGATCTTGAAATCAAAAGCGACAGTCACCATTACACAGATAGCAAAAGATTATGGAATGTCGGGAGCACAACTCAATAAATTACTGCACGAAGAGAAAGTGCAATACAAACAAAACAAACAGTGGTTACTCTACCAGAAATACCACGATCGAGGTTACACCAAATCAGAAACGATCGACATTACCAGGAGTAACGGCGATCCAGACGTAACGATGAATACACGATGGACTCAAAAGGGCAGATTATTCATCCATGAAATACTGACGAAACGCGGAATAGTTCCCTTTATGGACCGTGAAACGGTGAGAAACCATGGATAAAACAATTTTCGGAATCTGCCCGACGTGCTATCTGGTTGTAACAAGCGATCAACCGAATGTATCAACAAGTGGATCGGATGGTAGCACATTCTATCATCGTGAATGTGAACCGAACCGAATGAAGTTCATGCGAGAAAATGCTTCTCGTTGGAAAGAAGATGGCGAAACGTGTAAAAAGTTGAGAGAATCTTGGAATTTCACAATAAGCGAACTCGCCGAATACCTTGGTGTTTCGGAAACCAAACTTCGAAAATTCGAAGCAGGTAAGCCAGTTACACATGCAAGATTGCTCGCGATGGCGTACCACATCTTTTTCGAACTCCAGTCCTTACGAATGGAAATTCCTTAAACATCATCCTAACGAAAGGAGCAAAACCTATGAAACTCCAAAATATCGACTTAAGCCAAAAACTGCCGCCTAAGCTGATCCTTCAAATCGTACAAGACGTACGCAAGAACAAACCGAAGGAGCAGGATAAAGGCGCATGAGCCATTACCCACAACTTACCAACAACATATCCACAATAAGCAATATTACCATATCCTACTTATTTCCTAAAGGGGAGTGACACTGTGACACGTGAAGAAATACTGGCGATGGAGCCGGGACGCAAAATGGATACCGAAGTTGCGTTACGTGTCTTAGGCATAAAAGAAGTAACTGTTGTCGGCAAGCACTATTTTATTGATCCGCTCGATACAGTTTTACCCGCATACTCATCCAAGATATCGGCTGTATGGGAAGTCGTAGAAAAATTAGCATCATCGCATTCCATCTTTCATCTAGCAAAGAAGTGGGACGAGTACGAGGCAGTATTCGTTCCCAATGGAAAAACCGAAGGTATACCGGCTCACTCCTGCAAGTCAGCGCCAGAAGCGATCTGCAAGGCGGCACTTTTTACGGAACTCGAAGGAGGCGAACCTAGTGCGAGTTGAAATCGAAAATACCGTCGTAATCGCCCCATTGCAGCCTAGAACATACGATACGTGGGTACCCGATAAGCCGGAATGCGACTGTGGAAGCCACGCGAAGTTGAAACTCAACGGTAAGTATCGATGTTGGGAATGTGCAGAAGACGAGGGGGTTGAACGAGTATGAAAACTCTCGAAGAAATGTCTCGCGGCCTAGCCGAAATCATCCGTCAATGCGACGAGGACATCGAATTCCTCCGCGAGTTTCAACGGCAAGAAGAACTTCGCAAGTGGGAGCACGAGCATAACCAAGCGATTGAGAGAGGGGCGCGTACGGCGTGAGGGAGGTTCATTTCCGTGCATTTGATAGGAAAGCAAAAGTTATGTTTCCGGTCCACAAATTGGAATGGAATAAGATTTCGAACAATCTATTGCACATAGGCGGTGTCGATATCCAAGATAAGGAATCAGACTATGCCGGCGACGTGTACTATGGAGGTCCGGCCAACAAGAAGACTGGGACGCCGCCTGTGGAACGGTACGTGTTGATGCAAAGAACCGGTTTGCATGCGAATCAACCGCTGTATTTCGACGACATAATAGATATTTACTTTGGGGATCGAAAAGACCGGCGGATGATCATTAGTAATCTTTGGGAATTAGTGGACCTGATAAACCTCATTCTTGATTATGGAGCCAAATTCGTGGTTGTCGGCAACATCTACGAGAACCCGGAGCTGATCCCATGACACCCGATCAAATCCAAGAAGGCAAATGTTACATCGGTCACAACGGCGGAATTTACGAAGTGCTCTTTATCCAGCAATCGAAGGGGCAAAAGTGGGTTCGCTTTATCAAACGTGGACCCGAAGGCGGCAATGGAAGATGGCCGATCAAGCAGTTTGCACCGCACATGAGAGAGGAGATGAAGTAGATGGACGTCAACAGCATGTACATGAAGCTACGGTATGCCCAGCGGCAAATGATCGCTGCGGCCGGTACAAAGGCGCACAGCACGTGGAAAGCGATAGTTCGCGAACTGGATGCAAATATAAGAGCGCTCACCGTGTGCGAAACGGTAAGCGCCAGTGCGTAACCCTGCTAAGGTTATGTCTATTTTACCATAACTCCGAGAAGGTGAGTATATGGAAACGAAAACTCGTTTAGCGCTGCAACATATCGAAACCGGATTGTTCCTCAGCTGGTCGTCGGATAGTATGCCGCACACGAAAAAGTTGGCACAAGCCCGGCGATTCGGCAGTAGAGAAGAACTATCGACATTCCTTGAAGTGAGTCCATATAAACCGGATGACCCGGAATCATACGAAATCATCGAAATTGAAATCACCTACTGCAAGAAGGAGGTTGAACCAAGTGAGCAAAGCGCAGCTTTACATGAAGATGCTCAAAGTCATGGAGGAAGTCGGCCAGCTTAAAAAGGATGGATCGGTTAAAGATTTTAGCGGCAAGAAGATGTACGACTACTTATCCGAAGAACAGGTAACCGGCGAACTGCAAGCGGCCTTCATCAAACATAAATTGGTTGTCTTTCCACACCAGGTCGACGAGGAATTTTTCTACATTGAAGGCACGAACGCGAAAGGTGCATACCGAAACCCGACGACCAAAGTCAATGTGAAATACAAAATCGTCGATGCCGAGACTGGCGAATTCGAAGTCATAAACAGTGTCGGGTACGGTACGGATACAGCAGATAAAGGCAGCAATAAAGCGATGACCGGTGCATTCAAATACGCGATGCGGCAATCATTCGCAATCTCGACTGGCGATGATGGTGACCATACATCAAGCGACGCCATTACACATGGTAATACGTCCGAAAAGCCGCATACAGGCCCGCAAACACAGCGGAATACCGAAACACGGTCGAGCGGTCCAGCAGCGTCTAGCGGCCAATCTGGATCGTCACATCCATCAATGAGAGTATTTGCTCTCTCGAAAGAGCTTGGTTGGAAATCGTATGACCTAAACGCTTTCGCTTCGGACGTTCTTCAAAGAGAAGTTAAATACCCCATGAAAGACTATGTCAAGACGCTTGAAGATTGGGAAAAAATCGAACAAGCACTCATTGTCACCAAAGAAGCATCATGATCATAAAATCGCTAGCCAATCAACCGGCATACACGATCACCAAACAGCAGCAGACTGAGCGTAAGCGAGTCAAACGCACCCAACGTCAACGGGGCTCTATAAGCCCCAAGGTGCGCCAAGAAGTCCGGTCAAGGTCAAAGGGTATCTGCGAGATTCGGAAGCGCTGCAGGGGCTCACAGGCGGTCGAGCAGGCACATTTACAGGGGCGAAGGCTGATCGAGGAAACGACGGCGGACATGCTTCGAGATAGCTGCAAGGAATGCCATGTATGGCTTGATGAGACCGTTGAAGGGATACGGTATAAAAAGCAACTACGAGGCTAAGAGGGGGAGAAATATACTTTCTCCCTAATCCCCCCTATACGGCTACCGGCTAAAGCCTGGGATGATTCGGCCGATTCGAAGGAATGACGAAGGAGGTAAAGCGATGTTTGACTTTTACCAGTGCGAAGAATGCAACCTGGTATTCGCGGTTCAAACTGGAGAATACGACGAACCGGTGTGTCAATGCGGATGCTCATACACATCGTACCTTGAAACAAAATCGGTACAGATCGGGGTGAATGCGTATGCCTCGTACCAATCCGAAGTACAAGGAAGCGCAGATGACGCAATACCGGAAGCCGGATGAAAAGATTCTTGGGAAAATATCCAAGCTGTACGATGGCGAATGCATCGGCTATTACAAGACAACATGGTTGGTGTACCTAGCAATTGTAAGGATTGGAGAGCGTTTCGAGTTTTGTTGGATGGATGATGGATACATTTCAACAGATGGCCCCAAAAGCTGGGGAGCACAAAAGGTTGATTATTTCAGGAAGATCGGAAAAGGTTGGGATCTTTACTTCGAACATGTTTGGTTCTGGATTAGCCCTGAAGCAATATCGGAATATTTTGATTGGGTCTTTTCACAAGAGGGCCTGATTTACGTAGAGGAATCGAAAAAAGTAGAACCTATTCCAGTTGATCCCCCGAAGGTTCGTACTCCTAAAACGAGATCGAAGTCGAATCCGAGGGATGATGGGCAACTGTATATGTTCGAAGTTGGCTAGTTTGGCCGAACGGCCTCCAATCGACTGAATATGCTTAGCGAGGTTAAGAGGTGAAACTATGAACAATAAGTATGAAATCCGAGGAGACGTAACTGCAATAAAAATTGTGAGCCGTAAGTATGGGACATTCGAAACACTAATAAGCACCAGTAAGTTGGATCTCGTTTCTGATTATGTCGATCATTGGTTCATCCAATTCAACAATCGCAACAAATCGTTCTACGTCAGCGGAAAGTCTAAACACGACAATTATAAAAAGCAGGTTTCAATTCATCGTTTAATCATGGGCTTCCCAGTTAGAAAAATTGTCGATCACATTAACCATGATACCTTAGATAACAGGGATTCGAATCTGAGGCTAGTTAGTAATTTGCAAAATCAACAGAATCGAAAGGATGCTACACGCAATAGTTCATCTGGAGTTAGAAACGTTCATTGGCACAAGGCATACGGGAAATGGGAAGTACAAATAAAAATGAATCAAAAAAAGATTACGATAGGCTATTTCACAGACATCAAAGAGGCTGAAAAGGCAGCCATAGAGGCACGCCGAAAGTTTATGCCATTTTCAGAGAATGATCGTGCTGTATAAGCCCGGAGGCCGATCCAGATCAATCAAAGAGGAGCACTAGGATATGAGAGATACAAGGATAGACGATATGATGCCGGGAAGAGAGTTGGACCAGCACTTCGCAAATCTGATCGGATACCAGTCGCTTACGACGGCAATGAATCTTGATGGATCGTACGGATATACTCCGAAATACTCGACGACATGGGAAGGTATGGGCGAAGTCATTGGGGAGATGCAACGACGGGGATACAGTTACAGTATTCACAACACCGAAAAGGGCGTATGGGTGCAGTTCGAACAATGGAGTCCAGAATACGATCTAGCCGGGTTTGGTAAGTCGGAAGCAGAATCTGCACCTTATGCCGTTGCTTTGGCAGCTATTAAGGCTCTACAAGGGGAGGATACCACGAATGAAAAAAATGGGTGAACTTATCACGGCAATCGAAAATGCCGGAATTAGAGTTAAATGTGCCAGATGGGAAAACGAAGACCATTTAAACATCGACGTAGACGACCGCGATAGGGCAGCGGCTACACTCATTGCTCAGGGATGGTACGAGGATCAAGGGGAGGATACCCAACCATGATTGAGTGGAAAAAGTACGATCCGAATAACCTTCCTACTGTCGGTAACGAATACCTTATCTCCGATGGTACGCATGTCGATATTGCCTATCTGATGGAAACCGGATACGGAGATGAAGTGAGGTTTTATCCTCCAGATAGAAGCCCCATTTGGTATGACGACATTATCTATTTCGCCGAAATCAATTTACCGGGGTCAGACGACGGATGGAGAATATGCCCGGCATGTGGAGAGGATTACCGTGCTGGCGAGGAAGTTGTAATCAATCGGGAGGATACCCATGGAACCAGTAAATAGCGAAGAATTTATACCCGGAATGCCAGTAAAGCATAAAACGCGGATACTGCATGAAGCAAGGGTGCATTCCATTTCTAAGTCAGGGAAAAGCATCGGCGTCAGACATAATGCTTATTATCCATATGGAGTTTGTTGGGATATAACGTATTTCAAGCGAGAACAACTCGAATCGAGGGTGAAATAGATGGAACCAGTAAGTAATGCTGAACGGGAAAAGAAGATAGCAGAGATTATTTCGAGGTGGTACAAAGACCCAACTTTAATCAGTCCAGCGCAAAATGTTGCGAGGCAAGCGTTTCATGATGTCCGGTTCCTCCTATCCGAACTCGACTATTGGAAAGGTTATGGCGAAGAAAGTTTAAGGATTGAAAAAGAATTGCGTGACCGGCTCCAATCCATACAGCAGGAAAGGGACGAGATAATCCAGACGATACGCCCCTACGGAGACCCACAAAACTACAACATTTGGCCCTCTCCTCTATGGATGGATGGCGGGCAGAAAATACGGGATTTGCTTCAAAAGATGGGAGTAGGGGAGGAAAGGACATGAATCTTCTTGATGCCTACGTTACCGAGGTGTTAGGGACACCCAGATTCGAAGATTACTACAAAGACGAAGGGATCGTTTGGTGGGCCGTTCCAGTCAAGTATAACAGCTATGGAGTAGTTTCGGAGACTGAACTGACCTTCAAAACTCGTGAAGAAGCCGAGAAGGTCAAGGTCGGATATCATTTTTTGTCATAAATTCGAGGGAGGAAAGGACATGACCGGAACCAATAGGTGCCAACATGGATTTGAAGTGTCGGAAAATGTTAAATGTCGCATATGCGAATTGGAACAACAGGTAAACACGCTGGCATCGGAACGAGACGAAGCGCGCGAGTATCTTCAAATCAAGCAAAATCAGGTATGGGAGCTTGATAAGCAACGGCGCGAACTGAAAAAACAGGTAAACACGCTGACAAAATCATTCGGATCAGACGTTGTGTACCAGGCTTTGAATCACTACTTCGAGCAATCGTTGTTCGACCAAGAAGATTTTGACGATTTGGATCGCGCAATGGAAGCGCATAGAGCCCTACAGTCTATAAAGGAATCCCCGAGGGAGGAGCAAGGGAAATGATTAAATTGACAAAACATAACGGTTGTCCAATATGGCTGAATCCAGATCATATTCGAACGGTATCTCAAGATAAATACGGTACGTTGGTTTGTGATAACCATGTCAATGAATCCCCCGAAGAAGTAGTACGCAAGATCATGGATTACAAACATTACAAACTGGCAATGTCAACCTTTAATTCGGCACATGCAGCATCGTTGCTACCACATGAAAGAAAGGGTCTTTATGAGTACGCCGAAGAAGAATTGAACAGGTTGGCCGGATTGGAGCAGACCCCATGAAGGATAAGCCGTATGCAACTTCTCCAACTGTTGAAATTGAGGGACGCACATACCGGGCGAAGAATCTTCGGCTTAACGGATCGGGTATTCGATGGGCCGACGTGGAATATTGGCATGACGAACGAGGATGGCGAGAATGCCAGAATTGGGGCACGATCACGAAAGTAGCAAATCTGTTATGGCCCAATAGGGGATAAAGGAGAAGAGGATATATGAACAAGTACATGGGTGAGGGCTCATACCCTCGATATGGTAAACATGTGGTTCGAGTGTTGCTTCAAGATGGGGAATACCAAGGCTACATCGTTTTAGAAATGGGCGGAAACTGCAAAGGAGGTTCGATATTGACATCCGTAATCTCAACTATCGAAGATAACGAATTCGAACCAAACATGATTTACGCAGACAACCTCAGACACATTGTCACGGACGGAGACGGCTTCCCAAGAGAATATGTTTTGTTCGACAAGAACGAAGAAGAACTTTACATCGATGCGGATGAGGATTTTATCGATTGCGTTGTTGGCGTCGAAATTGTCGACTTTATCGATGATCCAAAATCGGTCGATTAAAGGAGAATCCCCATGGAACGGATAGATAAAGCGAAACTGCTGGAATGGCTGAAGCAACGGAGCCAGAAGTCATATGCAACAACATTTATCAATTCGACTTATAAAGGAGTTATAGAAGAGATCGAACGAGGCACTTTCGACCCCGATCCTGCACCCGTACCAACGCTACAGAAAGGCGACAAGGTACGACATAAGGATAACAAATACATCGGAACCGGTGTAGTCCTCGAAATTGCAAAAAGCGGTTTGCGGGCTCATGTCGACTTCTCAGAAATCGACGATTGGGATAAGGTTCGTCTCAATTGGGCGCCATATCCATCTTATTATCGATTAGACAAATTAATCAAGGTAGAGGGGTAATATACGGCCCCCGTTTCACTGAGCGGATTCGGTCGAATCGGAGAAAGGAGAAGCACCATGGAAGTAGGAGATATTGTTGATCTGAAAACAGATAAGCGTTGGCGAGGAGGCATAATCAAACAAATTTCACATGATCGGGCTTATGTAGAGTGGCCTGAGAATGAGGATAACGGATATTCCGCCTACTCGCCACACTTGGTAAGCAATCTCATTCCAGCAGATGGGCAGCTAATGTTGTTTTAGGCCAAAGTCCATCGCTCGACAGAATAAGCTCAGCGCCAGCGGAGGCCGGAATATTTTTTGGAATATTTTCCGTTGAATTTACCAAGTTTGGAGGTAACCCCATGAAACCCAATATAGCGGAGTACAAGAAGATGCTTGCGGCGGCAACGCCGGGACCGTGGGCATATGAAGAAACGGATAGCGGACACATAATTCGAATGGGAACGGCAATTGAAAGCCCATATCATCACGATTCACAACATGCAATTGAATATGACCATTGTTGCTATTATGACGACGATGAAGAAGAAAATGATGCAGAAAACAGCCAAGCGAACGAAGCTGCGGCAAATGCCAAACTCATCGCCAAAGCTCCTGAAGCAATAGAATCTCTGATCGGGGAAGTAGAGAGACAGGCCGAAGAAATCGAGAGACTACGGAAAGCACTGGAATGGTATGCAGATAACTCTAATTACAAATTAGGCGCAACAACATTAGGTAATAGGGCTAGGGAGGCACTAAGGAGGGATACCCCAGATGCCTGAAGCCGTATTTGGCGAAAACGGAATATGTGCTGTATGCCGACGAAACCCAGTCAATCGCTGGTGCGATTATATCATCTCATATGACAACAGCATCATCTTCGTAAAAGGCAGTTACCAAACTTTCAAAGAGATGAATCAAGGCGATAAGTACGAGACGTGCGACCTGCCGATGTGCGATAAATGTGCGAACGAGGTGTCGATTGACCGGCACCTCTGCCCACATCACATGAAGCTGCACACTCAACGACATTTACCAGACGCATACCAGAAGAAACGACAGCTCGAAGAAAAACGGAAGATAAATGCGGCCATTTAGGAGGGATACCCATGAAACGTAAACAGCTCAAACTCTGGTACCACATCGCACTCATGAACCTCTACGGGATCCTCACCGACAGCATCGAAGACGACCCCGAGGAAGGCATGAGCACACCGGGCGAACGGCGATATCTCCGGTACTTTAGCAAGTATGTGCATCATCAGAGCAAGGTTCGGGAGTTGAAGGGGGCTTAATCCCCTTCTTTCTCCCGGTCCATCTTCACAGCAAATTCCTTATTGATGACCTGGCTAATATTGAGACGTTCCCGCTCGGCAATCTTAACGATGTACTCGTATACATCGCGGTCTAAGCTAATTGACGTTTTCACCTTTTCCACACTATCACCTCATGTTTGCAGTATAACACGGAGTGATAAAAGATATTGATACTTACCACAAACTACTACAAAGTATGACAAAGTATGCTATAATAAATATAGGAATTCATATAAAGGAGGGGCAGACATGAAGCCAGCAAGCGTTAACACGTTTCAAATGAAAATCCCTGATGAGATCAACCGGCAGATTAAAGCCGACGCCTCGTTGCATGGGATTTCCAAACACGATTGGATTCTGAAAGCCATCATGCAGCAGCTTGAACGTAATGACAAGGCGGTGTAGCCAATGGCGATATATCGGCAGGTTCATCTTAGTTTCTGGCAAGACGGATTCGTTCTGACGTTGCCGCCTGATGAAAAGTATTTCTATCTCTACCTGATGACGAACAGCAAGACTACACAATGTGGCATTTACGAATTACCGCTGCGTGTGATCGAACTGGAGACCGGGTTCGACGCGCAGAAAGTTTTCGAACTTATCCATAAATTCGTCGGATATCGAAAAATCATGTACAACGAAGAGACTCGAGAAATCATGCTGCTGAATTGGATCAAGCACAACATGTCGAATTCGCCCAAAGTAAAGACTCGAGTGAAGAAAGAGCTATCCGATGTGAAGCATATACCCTATGTAAAAGAGTTTTATAGACTATGCATAAAGTATGGATACAGTATCGATACCCAAACGCAAAAAGAAGAAGAACAAAACAAAGACTATATAGTATCTGATACTCTATCTGATCGAATTCGATTGATCGTAAATGAATGCGAGATCAAAAACTGCGGCGTTGACGGACTCGATACCATATGCTCGTTTGCGAAACAAGTGGATGTCGAAGTGATCGAAGCAGCTCTGCGCAAATCGAAGGGAAAACCGCTCAACTATTTCCTTTCGGTCATCAACGGGTTCATAGAGGAGGGTAAAACGACGAAGGAGTCGATGAATCCGTTTCGCGTAGTAAATGCACAAAAACAAGTGGACATCGAACTTGAGCAGAGGCGAATCGAAATAGCACGCAACAAGTGGATTGAAAACGGCGGTGATCCGAATGAATTTAGATATGAACATGGCGCTTGACGCCGAGTGCGCGGTGCTTGGTGCGGTCTTGCTAGACAACAACGTTCTTGACGACATCGTGGACAAGCTCGAATCTCGAGATTTTATAAGAGAAACCAACGGGCTAATATGGTCCGCAATGCAGTACCAATATCGAAACAACCGACCGTGCGATCTTGTTACCATAACTCAAGTGATGGAGCGATATGATCGAACAACGGAAATAGGAGGTGTTTCGTACCTATCTGAACTTGCAAATTCATGTCCAACATCAGCTAATGTCTTGTCCTATGTCGAGATCGTCCAAAAGCAATCATATCGGAAACGGGCATATGAAGCCGGAACAAAGATCGTACAGATGGCGAAGGATGGTTTCGATGATGAGGAATCGTTTTTTTCGGACATCGAACGACATGCATTAGGCGTTCGTCCAAACGATCACGGTACGATGAAGCATATTTCGGACGGTCGAGACGAGTACCTCGAGTACCTCAATACGAAAGACGACTTTATCTACACCGGGTTTAAAAAGTTTGATGAATGGATGGGCGGTATCGGTCGCGGATGGCTCTACATACTAGCAGGAAGGCCGAGCGTCGGAAAGACAGCAAAAATGTTGCAGATGGCTAGGGGGATTGCAAACCAGAATGTCGGCGAAGTCCTTATCTGGTCGCAGGAAATGAAGCGAAAGCAGCTTCTTACCCGAATGCTCTCTCCCATGACCTTTATTGGCGCAAACCGTGTTAGGCGAAAGGAACTCGATCGGTCGGAAAAGGACAAACTCATGAAGGCTTATGACGAACTTTCCCGGCTTCCTCTGCATATCGAAGACGCCAAGAATGTGACCATTGAGGAAGTAAAGGCGACAGCCCGGCAAATCAAACGCAAGTATGGACGAATCGGCGCA
Organism: Paenibacillus sp. GYB003; assembly: GCF_036577625.1. Taxonomy (NCBI): domain Bacteria; kingdom Bacillati; phylum Bacillota; class Bacilli; order Caryophanales; family Paenibacillaceae; genus Paenibacillus; species Paenibacillus sp. GYB003. The sequence goes on from NZ_JARBDC010000084.1 coordinate 31,913, forward strand.
ATCATCGTGGATTACTTGACCATCATGAAAATTAATCAGCAGAAGGGCGAAACCCGGTCGCAAGCTGTGGGATATGTGACAAGAACAGCAAAGCATATTGCATTGGAATTAGACTGTCCATTCATCATGCTGGCGCAATTAAGCCGCGAAGGAAAAGACGAACCGAAACTTGAGCATTTACGGGACTCGGGGGAAATTGAGCAGGACGCAGATGTGGTTGAATTCTTGTGGCACAATCCGGATGTAACGCACAAGGATGGGAAAGTGATCCAATCGATCATCGCAAAAGGTCGCGATGTAGGGGTGAATCAGTTTGAGTACCTATTCCAAGGCTGGATTCAACGGTATTCCGAGCTCTGATGATGAATACGCCTCCTTGCTCGAGGCAATCGTCAAGGGTGCAGAATACTTGGACAACCCGATCATTAAGCCAGAACAATACACGAAAGGAATGAGAAGGTATGAACAGTATTGCAACTGGGCTCGTGCGTATCGAGCAAAGCATAACGCGTATCGGAATGCTTCTGGATAGTGAGACGGACCCGATCAAGCGAGTACAGTACCGGCAACAACTACGGACGCTGCTGAAACAGCTGGACCAATTTGAGAAGAAGGAGCAACCGGCATGAAAAACTATATGGGTGAAGGTTATTATCCGAAGTACGGTACGCATTATGTACGTGCATATCTCCAGTGGGACGACTATAAAGGACGAGTTGTTTTAGAACTTGGGGGAAATTGCATGGGTGGTTCGATTCTTACATCCATCATCTCTGCTCTTGAAGACGGGGATTATTTCCCGGACATGACGATCGACGATAACTTGAAACACATCGAAACAGATGAGGATGGATACCCCGTAGAGTATACCCTGTTCAACGAAAACGGGGACGAGTTGTATTTGGAAGCTGACGGGGATTTCGGAGACTGTGTGGTAGGTGTGGAGATAATCGACTGGATCGAAGAGAAGAAAGCCGCGGGTTAAGCCGAATAGGGTCCAATAGGTACGAGAGAGGGGATTAACCAAATGAAAAAGTATTACACCGCAGTTGCGAAAGAAAGTCTTAAGCAGCACCCGCACACTTGGACGAAACATCTTGATTACCAAATGATCGAGAAAGGCGATCGGATCAAATTAGCATCGAATCAAGGAGACGTGAGTTACCCGATCGAGAAGCGCGCGGAACTTGAAGAGATATTCGAAATCACGGAAGGCTGGAACCCATATTAAACAAAGGGAGGGTAAACCATGATACCTAACTATGCTAAAACGCCCATGTGGGTCGTTTCCTACAAAGGAAAAGTATACTCGAAACCGATGGGACGTAAACAAGCTGAACGCTTAATCTTGCAATTACAACATGTGCTGGTTGGATTAGAGCTTGTGGAGGTGCCGAAATGAGAAGACATAAGTACGGAGCACAGAAAACGAAAATCGATGGTCACACATTCCAAAGTCTGGCCGAGGCCAATTATTACAAACAACTTAAACTACTCCAACGAGCCGGGGAAGTGACCGACATTGTTCTGCAACCGAAATACGAAATCATCCCATCGTATCGTGGTCGCAATGGGCGCAAGGTATCGGCCACGTACTACATCGCGGACTTCCTAGTAACGTACAAGGACGGCCGGCAAGAAATCATCGATGTGAAGGGTTATATCACTCCGGTCTACGCGCTCAAGAAGAAAATGTTTGAGTACCGGTACCCGGATTTGACAATCACCGAGGTGAGTTAAATTGCAAGTCAAGATCACAAACGCATCAAAGCCGTGGCAATGGTACAAGGAACTGATCGGAGAGACGTTCACGGTGCAGCCGAGTTTGTTCGGATACCGAGTCGAACATGGTCCATTCGAAGGCGAAGTTATACTGCGTCGTGATTGCATCGTTCTGGACGCGCAGAAAGGCGATTTAGGCGCGTTACAGCGTCGGGTAATGTAAAACCATTGTAGAAGCTGTGAGTCTCTTAAAACGGCGTATACGAGGCCGATAGAAGTAGACTCGGTTAAAGGGGGTGAAACTGTGTTACGAAAACTGCTTGAACAACTTTTTTCGCAAGAAAAGAAGCGTCGTCCAATCGTTGGAATCATAAACCAAGATGAAGCTGATGAGATGAGAAAGAGGATTGAAGCAGAGCTAAAAATGCAAGAAGAAATCGCCGGAAAGCCTTGATACAACAGGGATTTTGCTAGGATTATGCGGCAAAATGTGGTACAATAAAAGCAGATATTTCGAATGTTCGGAAACAATCAAACTTAGGAGGATATCCATGAGCCAAGAGCGCAAACAAGAAATCAAAAATCAAATCGATCACCTGAACAAGCAGATCGAAAGCGGAGTCAGTATGCACGCTGCCGATACGTACCGGCAACAAATCGCGGTGTTGGAATCGGAACTCGCGCAGATCGAGCAGACGGAACAAGAACATGCGGCACGGGAACAGAAGACAGAAGAACTGATGGACGAATACAACGAGACATTGAACAGCATTTTCGATGCGTTGCTGCCGGAGGATAAATTCGCGGCCATCCTCGGACTGAACGAATACGAGCAATTGCGCCAAGATTACAAGCGCGTACATAACGCATACTATTCGGACAAAGTGGCGAAACTCAACGAGGAACATGCGCAGGAAATCGAGAATTGGCGCGAGAAGTTCGGGCGACTAACGAAGCAGGCGCAGGAGACGGAAAACCAATTGGCACAAACTCGCAAGGAGCTTGAAGTTGGGCTTGAGGCGAATTCCATGTATGCCGTAGAGAATGAGGAGTTGACAAGGAAAGTAGAAGAATTGCGGCTTGAAATTGACGAGAAAGCCGATCAGTTTCTAAATATTCAAGCTGAAAACAAGCGGCTTGTATCCGAAATTGAAGAGCTGAAATCTAAACTCGAACAAGCACAAAAACCGAAAGATACAGCGAAATCAGAAGCGCTCAACAAAGTGCTGGACGAGATCAAATCACGCCAGAAAGACGACCCGGATGCCATGATGCAACGATTCCTGGCGCGTCAGCAACAAAGCGAAAAAACCGTGATGAAGATCGATCACTTGAGTAAAACCGTTGAATTACCGGAGTTACCCTTTCGTCCCCAAATGGATACGCAAATGGCTCAGCAAAGTGCCGATCCTTTACCGACAGTAGTAACACAGGATCAGTTTCGCAGCAGCGTCGGAAACATGGGCGAACAGGCAACGAGTGCCGAGGACGGAGACGGAACGCATGGAAATTTGGAGGGCCGCAGAGACGATGAAACGGTATCTCGCGCAGAATTCGAAGCGCTCGAAGCACGGGTAACGGAGTTGGAGAAACAACGCGCACAAGTAGCATAATTGGCCGAACGGCCATCGAATCGGCCGAATCCGCTTAGCGTAGCGGCGGCCGATGGGTGGCTCTTAAGGGGTGAGAGGATGAAAGAGCCATTAAAATTCACAATAGGATTCAGCGGTGATAGTAAGACGTACCACGTCAGATGTGAAGCGATCGATTATTACTTGCCGGGATTCAAGTCGACTGAAGATGCGTATTACCACGCCAAGAAAGCGGAATATGAATTCAATCTGATCCGGGAAAAACATCTTATGGGGGATAGCGAGGTGAAACCCAAATGAGCCTAGAATGGGATGACCGAGACACACGCTGCACCGTGGAAGCATACCGGCGATCCCGTAAACGCCTGACCGAAGGCACCTACAGCGAAACGGAACTCCCTCATGTGAACGCGATGATACGGAACCTCGACTTTGCGATCGATTGGATGACACATGCCAAGCAGCCAGACCGAAGGCGCGGCATCGAGAACTTGGCCTCATATCAACGCGAGATATCGGTCGACCCGGTCAAACTGGACTACGTTCACGCCCCAACTGAGACACGCTACGAACGCATATCGGACTTTTATCGGATTATGATCCAAGATGTATTGGCGCAGCTCTCGACGCGAGAAAGAGAATGCTACGAGCTGGCATATGGGCAATTATACACACACAGTGAAATCGCGATGTTACTGAACATCGACCGACGAAACGTCGCCAAGCATATCAAACGAGCAGAGCAAAAATTGCAGCAAAAACGGATTCAAACGAGCCTATTCCACGTCGGATAGGCTTTTTTTCTGCATATTTTGTACGGCAATAACCACTAATAAGTGAATAAGAAAACGAGTTTCTTATAACCTGACGTTATAAGAGTTGATGTAATGCGATGTGCTTTTTGCAATTCTGATACACACGAGAGATTCCACAAACGAAACATAACCGTATTCGCCCATTTCTGGTGCATCGAAGATCGCATGAATGAGATGGACACAGCGGATTGGATCGACTGTTTGTTGTTCGAGGATGCGATCAAAACGTACGCTACAGCGAACAAAAGTGAGCTTCCATCACAGGGCGGATAGACGATATAACGAACAAGTGAGGTGAATTGATGATGGCATTGTCAGATAAGCACATGCGTTTTGTGGATGAATACATGAAGGACATGAATGCAACCGCAGCTTATCTACGTGCCGGGTATAAGTGTACGGAAGATGCAGCTCGTGTAAGTGCATCGAAATTGCTAACAAATCCTAACATTGTAGCAGAAATTGCTACACGTCAAGCGAAAATGCAAGAAGAATCGGGAATGAGCGTTAAATGGGTGTTGGATAAGTACAAGGACATCATTGAAAACAACATCACGAGCGATCCAGCAGTGGCAAAGAGCGCTCTGGATAGCGTAGGTAAGCATTTCGGGATGTTCACGGATAAAGTGAAGATGGACGCCAATGTAACCGGAGAAGTAGGGATTACCGTGGTGTTCGATAAGGCGATGGGAACATGACGACCATACACATTCCATATAAGCCACAAGAACGACAAGCTAAGTATCACCAAGCGGAAGGTATCGACGAACTCCTGTATGGCGGTGCAGCTGGCGGAGGAAAGTCCGAAGCTACGATATGGGATACGCTCAAATACGCGATTCAGTATCCAGGTAGCCGCCAAGTTATCTTTCGCCGCACGTTCCCGGATTTGCAGCGGTCGATCATTATGCGGACCTTGCAGGTATATCCGAAAGAGATATGCAAATACAACCAATCGAAGCATGAATGGACGTTCGTAAATGGCAGTGTCGTGGAACTCGCATACTGGGACAACGATTCCAACTACATGAACTATCAAGGCGCGGAGTACGATCAGATTCGATGGGAAGAATTGACCCAGTTCGAGGAACGATGGTACCTGTACATGCTATCCCGTTTGCGCGGATCGAAACCGTACCCAAGAGCGTGTAAAAGCACGACGAACCCTGGAGGAATCGGGCATACCTGGGTGAAGAAACGGTTTATCGATATCGGACCTCCTGAAATCACGCATGAGGTGCAGGAATACGACGACGGAGGAAATCCACTATATTGGCCGGAGGGAATGCCATACGCGGGAGAGCCAATCATCCGCAAACGGTTATTCATTCCGGCCAATGTATTTGACAATAAAGCACTGATGGAGAATGACCCCGGATATGTGGCGCGCCTGATGTCGCTACCGGACAACGAACGCAAGCAACTTCTCGAGGGGGATTGGGATACATTCGCCGGGCAGTATTTCAGCGAGTTTACGCGCGCCATACACGTCGTAGAGCCATTCGAAATACCAGACCATTGGCGGAAGTTCCGCGCGCTAGACGAGGGCTATAACGATCCGTTCGTGTGCCTTTGGATTGCACTTGATCCAAAAGGGACGGCATACGTTTATCGCGAGTTTGTCAAAACGAAACTGCTTACGAGCGAGCAGGTCGAGGCCGTAAGGCAGAACAGCCCGGTTACCGAGCGATATGACTACACGGTCGCAGACACAAGCTTTTGGAACAAGGCTAAAACGGAAGATGTGACACCGGCAGATATCTTTGCTAAATATAGTGTACCGCTGATCCAGGCAAAGAAAGAGCGCGTCAACGGTTGGAAACGTCTGCGTGAGTGGCTGCATGTACAAGATGCAATCGATCACGTAACGGGTAAGCGATACAAAGATGCGAAGTTGAAAATATTCTCGACGTGTTTACGTACGATTGAATCCATCCCGGCAATGATTCACGACGAAAAGCATGTTGAGGATGTGGCCGAACACCCACTCGATCACGTTCCCGATGCATTGCGATATTGGGTAATGTCTCGACCGGATGGCGGCGGAAAGGAAAAGCCATGGTCCGCAATGCCCGACGATATACGCAGACGAGTTGACGATGATGACGACGATGATATTCGAGTGGAAAACTCTTTTTGGTGAGGTGAGAACGTTGGACAGTGAATGGATTTCAATAGTCATCCTCGCTCTATGCATCGTGCAAATGGTGAGAGATTACTTTGAAAAGAAAACGATGCAGAAGACTATCGACCGACTCACCGACAAACTGATGGCAAAGGACTACCGCGAATACGTATCCATGCAACCACGTGAGCCGGTTCAAGAACAGCCGAAGCGTAAAGCGATGAGCTGGTATGATGATCCGAACATCGATGATGACGAACGCGAAAAACACTGACGCATAGGCGTCTTTTTTATTTGCATGTTAAAGGGGTGATTGCGTGGCATCACTGATCGATAAAGCGAAAAATAAACTTCAAGGCATATTTTCCGGCGATGACGGGGCGGACTCGCAAGCCAAACAGATAAACACGCCTAAGGAACAAGAACTATACGGAAACATCATGCAAGATTACACCGTGTTCAAATCAGCGCGGCAGATGATCGAACCGTTATGGCGAGAAGAAGAACGATTCTACAACAGCGAACACTGGTATGGATTGCGTACACCGAATGTCATTCAGAGGCGCCCGAGCCCGGTAGACAATATCGCATGGGCGCAAATCGAATCAATCGTCGGAAAACTTGGCGGATGGGATCCGTTCCCCGACTTCACAGCGCAAGAACCGCATGACGAAGAAAAAGCGTCGGACTTAAACGCATTCATCCCGTACGAACTACAGCAAATCAAGTGGAAACAGAAGTATATCAAGGCTGTTCGCCAATGCGTCATACACGGTCCGTTGATCTTCAAGACCATCTTCGACCCAAACGTCGAGGGCGGACGTGGTATGAACCGATATGTCGGACGTAACGATATTGTTCCGGTAGAGTTGGGGACGTTCTTCATCGACCCGCGCATTACGGATTTTATCTACTTGCAGGATATGGGAGCGATCATTGTCCATACACGCCGAACACTGGAATATTTTCAAAGACGATGGCCGAAGCAAGGGCCGAAGGTGAAGCCGGATAATACAGCGGCCGATGTGCAGATATTCAACTACCCCGCATACGGGATGAATCAAAAGTTGTTCAACAACACCGACTCGACATGGTATCCGTTCGATGCGACAACGCAGTCACAAACAGCTGGTCTCATCGAGTATTGGTATCGCGGATTACCAAAGATGGTGTCGGAGGAAGATAAACAGCTTTTCCGTGAGCAAGCTGAATCATTGCTTGAACAGGGGAAGGACCCATCCGAAGCCTTTGCGAAGGCTGAGGGGAACATGGAAGGCGTACATTGCGTATACGTCTCCACAAGCGGCGTATTCCTTGAGCATAAGGCGTATGTCTATGACCACGGTTTGTACCCCTTCTCGGCACGTACGCTGTTCCCTAACGGTCGTAACGCATGGGGCAAAGGGTTCATGCGCGACATGATCAAACCGCAAATCGTTCTTAACAAGGCGGTTGAAATCGCGGTTGAAACGATGGCGACACAAGGTAATGGCGGCATCATGTATGAGGAAAATGCCATCACCAAACAACAAACGTGGAAAGAACAGCGATCAATTCCAGGTGCGATGTTGCCGGTAGCGCCCGGGTTCTTGGATAAGGTCAAAGAGTTGCAGGGCATCAACACGCCAGAATCGGTTTTCAAGCTGATCGACTATTATCGAACCATCCTGCAGGTCATACCGGGCCAATTCGATAGCGCCAATGGTCAACCGAACCCGAACGTGACGAGCGGCGAGCAAGCGAAAGCGTTGATATCGGCAGCGTCCACGCGATTGAACACGGTAACGGACGTGATATCGGATGCACTCGCAGATTCGTTCAAGCAATACGTCGAACTGATCGCGCAGTTTTACACGGATAAGCGTATCGCCCGGGTAACAGGCCGAAACGTAGCCATGAGCCGCGACTCGATCATAAACAGCGTACCGACCACGTTCCAGAGAACGACGGACGATGGACAAACCGAGGAAATCCCGGTGATGGAGGAATACGTCCCCGAGTTCGACATCCTGGTCAAAATCAGTGCAGAGAAGCCTGTTGACAACCAATATTGGATTCAGATGGCGTTCAATCTGTTGCCGATGACCGATCCGCTTACCGGCTTGCCGATGGTTGATGCGGAAGCCGTACGATATACGATTCAGAATGGACGCATGGAGCCGATGGACATCATCAAGCAGCGAATTGCCGCAGAGGCCCAGGTTCAGCAGAAGATCGCGGAAATGCAGGCGCAATTGCAGCAATTGGCAGCCGAAAACACGGGAATGAATCAGCAATTGACCGAACTTACGAGCCGTAAAGAGTTGCAGGAAGAAGACGACCGCCAGTTTGATCGTTCGCTGAAAGCCCGCAAAATGGACCTGGAAGAAGCAAAAACCGCGAATCAGATGATGAACGAATTCAATCCATTAGGAGGCGTGGTCAATGGCTAAGTCGATGAAGCCCGGAGGCGGCGGACGGTTCGAGAAGTTCACGAAATCGCTCGAAAGTAAGGGTATGAGCAAGGAACAAGCATCGGCGATTGCTGCAGCTGCTGGTCGTAAGAAGTACGGGAAAGAGAAGTTCCAACAGATGGCGGCGAGTGGTCGAAAACGTGCTGCACGAGGTAAATAATACGGGCCCATGGTGAGAATCCATCGCGGCCTTTTATATTGCTTATTTCTGCTCCCTGCCATAGGAGCTATTCGATAAGGAGGCATTACCCATGAGTGAACAAATCGCCAGCCATAGCGAGGACGCTCAGAAAGATATTTCCCTGGACGAAAAGGTTAACTCTATCCTCAAAGATTTCGGCATCGAACAGAAGCCAAGGGAGGAAGCGAAAACCGAAGACACCAAGGAACAAGAGCAAGACATCGACCAAGAGGACGAGGAAAAGGCACCTCCTGCCACAGAGGAACCTAAACCGGTTCGCAAAGTGAAGTTCAACAAAAAAGAAGTCGAGATTTCCGAGGATCAGATTGACGAAATCTTGCAAAAAGGTCTAGCGCTGGACAAGGAAAGGGAACGCAAATCCGAGTACGAAAAAGCCCTGCAGCGAGCCGCCAAACTCGCCGGGTTTGAATCGACTGAGGATTACTTAAAATCCCTTGATGAACTCGAGCAAAAGGCCATCCAACGGGAAAAGGACCAATTCGCGGACTTGCGCAAACAATTGCGTGAAGATGCCGAAGCCGCTGGCCTGGACCCGGATAAGGTTGAACAGTTTCTGGACAATCACCCATTACTGAAAAAGGCACAAGAAGCCGTAGCACAAGCTGAGAAACAACAGCAAGAGCGCAGCACCATCGAGCAACAAGCCGAACTTGAACGCCAATGGGCCGAACTGTTCACCAAATACCCCGATTTAGCGAAGCAGTCGCAAGAAGGCAACGACGAATGGATCACGCCGGAAATGCAAGACCGGATTCAACGCGGTTACCACCCGTTAGATGCTTACGAACTCGCAAACCGCGACAAAATCATCGAATCGATTGTGGAGAAAGATCGGCAAGCTAGGCTTAAACAGCAGCGCCTAAACAAGCGTTCGGGCGTGTTGGGTAGCGAGAAAGGCGAAGTCGAAGAAGAAGTCGATGAAAAGTATCGCCCTGTCGCTGACCGTGTTCGTGGTGCATTCGCTGCATTTGGGATGGACCCTAAAAAAGCCACAAATTACATGAGATCACGGTAAGGAGGAATATCAATGGCGTTGGCACTTTATGGCCCGGGTTTTGACTGGGCTCACAACGATATGCACCAGGACGAAACTCGCATCACTGATAAATTCTTCACGGATAACGAGGCCGGTAAAAAAGGCGAAACTGTAAAGCTTGTAAATGGTCGATGGACAAAAGCCTCCGGTACAGATGTGCCTGGAGGCATTTTAGATGCCGATGTAGTAGCTGGGGTTGACCAAGTATGCGATGTGACCCTTATTCGACCGGGCGATGTCTTCAAGGTTAAGTATACGGGCACACCTGCAGGAGGCTTCACAGAAGGCGCGAACGCCGTTGCAATTGCGGCAGATGGGCTATCTGTGAATGCAGCTACTGTCGCGGGCGGCGCTGTCGCTATCCGAGACATCGACACTACAAACCAAATGTGCACAGTTTATTTCAAACTGCGGCAGTTCTCGTGATAAAGGGGGAAAACACACATGGCAGTTCAAACATATTTGGATTGGGACCCACTAGTCCTTCAGCCGGTATTCCGTGCTATCTACCAAAACGAAATGGATCAGAAGTTGAAAAAGGATTACATCCCGATTCTGTACAACGTGGAAGGATCGCAGAAGGCTGTTGAATTGTTCGATGGCGCAGGCGGCGAAGGTTTGATGATTCCATGGAAGGAGTCCAACAACCAAGTCGCTTACGGTGAAGTTCAAGAGTTGTGGCGCGCTCAGTACGAGCATGTCAAATACTCTCTTGGCCGGGAAATTGACCGTGACTTCGTCGACGACTTGAAAGTGCCGCAACTTAAAAATATTCTTATCAGCATGGCAGATGCTGTTTACAAAACGCAGCAGTACCAAGCTGTCGAGATCTACAACAACGGTTTCAACACGACTGGTGTAAACTACCTGGGGCGACCGAAATCGTTCAAAGGACCCGATGGACAACCGCTCTATTCGGCATCGCATCCGTACAGCCCCACAAATAGCGTGGACGTTCAGTCGAACCTCATGACAAAAGAACTCACTATCGATACGTGGGACGAAGCACAAGTCATGGCACAAGGTTGGGTGGACGATCGTGGCGTTCTGATGGCGGCGAATTTGGATGAAATCATGGTTCACCCATATAACATGCGCGTCGCCTTCCAAATTGCCGGTATTGATGGTAAGGGCATCGGGTATGAACCGGGTTCTAGCGATTTCAACATTAACGTTTTCGAAGGGCAAATCAAGGTTATTGTAAACCCGTTTTTGACCAGTCAAAAAGCATGGTTTGCATTTGATTCGGGAAGACGGAGACAACATGCGATTTGGTTCTGGCGTCGTCGCGCTGAAAACGGAACGATTGAGGACTTTGACACGGAAGTTGCAAAGTTCAAGGTCGTTGGACGTTGGAGCTATGGTTACAATACGCCGTGGTATACAATCGGTTCTACTGGCGTCGATCCGGCCTAAAGGAGGGATGACGCATGAGTAAAGTGTTGAGGGGCACCTATACCGAAGGATTGGGATATAAGAAAGTCCGCAAACCTGCACAAACATACTGGTCGGAAATAATCAACGCCAAGGTAACCTACGATCCGCCTAGCGTAGCAGCTGCGGCCGGAGTCGTTTCTACGGCACTCACGGTTACAGGCGCGGATATCGGTGACCGAGTGAATGTATTCCCTCCGTATTCGACGCAAGGCATCATCGTATCCGGCTATGTGGATGCTGCAGATACGGTCAAACTGTCCTTGTTTAACCCGACAGCTGCTGCGATTGATCTGGCATCGGGTACATGGCAAATTCAGGTGGTCAAGCCATGAGTAATATTGGATGGGACCGTCTCCGAAAGAATCCAGTAGTAGCGGATGTGCAGCCACAAACCGAAATTCTCGAGCATTATGAGGGAATAAAGATCGATAAAGATGCGTCGGAAGGCCAGAAGGAATTCGCTCGGCGTTACAATGCAATGCGCAAAATGTTGATCGACCATGGACTCATGGAGAAGAAGTAGGGAGGGCTTAGGCTCTCCCGTTTCCCATATCAGGGGGTGTTATGATGAAGTTTCGAACAGAGTTAGATGCGTTGAACGCGATATATCAAGAATTTAGAAAGACCAATGAACTATTAACGGCAGTACTGAATGGGAACATAACGGCAGACAAAATTGAGCCGATCAAAGATAAAGCAAAACGTCCATATACGAGGAGGGTAAAGAACGATGTCGGCTAATTTTCCGAGCAAGCGCAATCCGGCCTATGTAGGACTTGTGGATGCGGATGGGAATCCATTGGGGACGGCTGAAAACCCAATTCACACCGTAGGATCAGCACCGGCAAATGGATCGATCACCACTGATATGCTGCAAGATGGATCGGTTACCACTCCCAAAATCGCGGACGGCGCTGTAACGGACGCCAAGCTTGCCACGCCAAAAGTAAATGTACCCGACCCTTTGATAGCTGGAATCGTTATTGGCACGACACTGTCAACCAATGTGCTAGGGCCAGTAGGATACTCGCAAACACCGATGGCCGATCAACTCGTCATGTATCAGTTTGGCGGTCAAGTGGCAACAGCAGCCCCGCAATCAGACGGAGACGCAGCTACTAAAAAATATGTGGACGACAAGACATATGACGCTGCGGCTATTACATCCGGTACGTTTGCAGTCGCACGAATCCCGGATTTGCCACAATCTCAAATTACCAACCTCACTTCGGATTTGGCGGCCAAACTCACGGCCTCAAAAGCTGCAGCACAAGCCGATAGCACAGCGACGGATGTTGCTGGATTAGTTACTGATTTTAATGCTCTACTAGCTAAACTTCGTACTGCCGGAATCCTATCGACGTAAGGAGGGGAATCGATGACAGCGAATTTTACAAGCAAAAGGAATCCAGCATATGTAGGGATCGTGGATGATGCAGCTAATCTGTTAGGGACGGCAAGCAATCCTCTTGTGACGAAAAGCGCAGGAACTCAGGGAACGGCACAACCTGAGCATGTACTTCTACCGCATACCTTCATGAATGCGTCAGGACTGCAAACGGGGACGATGGTCGATCATACCGGGAAAACGCCAGTACAAGCCACATGGCAAGGCGGTGTACCGACAGAGGTACGAATCGAGGTTCCAGAAGGGTTTTACAAAGCTAACAATCCGGATTATCCGTTATTCGCATTCGACCCGAATTTTATCGCGGGCAATATTGCGCAGGGAAAAGCGATATTCGGGCTTAATGGATCGTACACGTCCGATGCAGATGCCACAGCAGCGGATATTCGCCAAGGCAAGACGGCTTACGTGAATGGAGTCAAAATTACAGGAACGGCTGTGATCCCATGATCGTTCAAGATGTCGTCGAGGAAATCATTGAAAAAATGAACTGGGCTAACCCCGATTATGGGATGTCCGTAGACTCGATCCTTCGCAAGGTGACCAACGTTCGGGATGATTTGATCCGCAACTACGGTCCGGCTCAACGACAAGCAGACGCGGTCGTTACACAACTCGATTTGTTGAATGGGAAATCGCAGTACCCGTTGCCGTGTCCGCCCGGGAATGTGGTCGATGTCGATGTAAAAGGACTTTGGCGAGGGATGTACGGCGGATTTCTGCCGTGCGACTGTCAAGACAATTGGGTGCAGCCTCTGACGTACAATACGGGTACTGTAACCGATGATACGCCATCGGTAGGGGATATCCCGGATTGCTGGTTTCGGATGCCGTATCGACAGTTTGACGAGCATTATAATGGTCCGTACTACTACTTTCTAAGCGGAACCATTGGACTCGTTCCGAAGCCGTGTCAGGACGTTCCTGGGGGCCTGAAAATCTTCCATGTACCCGTGCTTGGTCCACTCACAAAGGAGAATTTGAACGGTCCTACAGGATTCGATCCGAACTTTGACATGGTTCTGGTATTCGGCGTGCTGAAAGACGTTTTAACAGGAGCGCAGGCGCAGGAATACGTGGTAAAGTACCAACAATGGGTACTGGATTATCAACGCGCAAGCAACGGATTTGAGCGTTTTACAGTTGATTTGAGGTGGTGAGACAGTGTCGTACGGACCTTATCCCTGGGCATACCCCCGATTACCGAATACGAGCACTCCGATCGCGAAGCAGACAGAGTCGTCTTATCTTGATTGGAAAAAGACCCAACAGTTTGATGATGTCGGATGGTTTCTTATCGCCTATGTCGTCCAAGGTGGATTTGTAACCAAAAATATCTACAGTAACAATCAAATCGATATCTCTGATACGGAATTCGTACTTGATAATGAATTGCAACATCGGGATGCCGTAATCGGTAAAATCACGCTCAAAAACGCCAATTCGACTTATTATGTGGACATATACCAGGGCGATTTTTGGGTGAATACCTCGCATCCTCCAGGCGCAGCAGGGAATGATTATCTCGCGCTTGCGACAGTTACTACGGATGTTAATGGAAACGTAACAACCATAACAGATACTGCAGGTATGCGTGGAGGATTCCGACTTAAATCGGAATACGGTTTATATGGGTATTTGCGAGGAATTATAAATGTCCTTGATTTTGGAGTAAAAGCAGATGGAGTCACGGATGATACGGCGGCAATTCAAGCGGCGATTGATGCAGTTCCATCAGGGTCATTGATCTTTTTTCCGCCTGGAACTTATATCTTGGAAGGAACCGTCAACGTTAATAGACCTGTAACAATCGAAGGATGTTCACCCGCATTAACTGTTTTCAAAACCAAGTCGTCCACTGCCGATATATTTAACATCACATCTTGGAACGTTTGGGTTCAGAATATCGGGTTGGACTCTTCTGTAGTCCGTACGGCTGGATATGGCATAAATCACGCGAATGGTTCTGGTGTCACTCTGTATAATATCGGACTGACGAATATGTGGAATGGCGTGAACCTCTCCGGTATTCTGGATGTTGCAGATTTGGTTACAGTTCGGGAATTTCGAAACAACGGAATCGAAATAAATGGGGGGACGGACCAGAAGCTAACCCGAATTCTAACAGATAACGGAACTGCACCAGCAGGTTCAGGAATTCTGATTACCCAAACCGGAGCAGTCTTTTTAGACAACTGTGATATTATCCGATCCAATATCGATTTACGCATTTCTCCTCCAACTGCCGGTACTGGAGGGGTGTACGCCACATATGCGACTAACTGTTACTTCGATACTGCAACAAATGGAATGGTTATAGACGGAGCTGGACCAGTCGAGCGGTTAAAATTCACAAATTGTTGGTTCGCCTCCCATTCTAGCGACGGAGTTATACTCAATAATCCGAACATTAAAGCGCTTGATTTTGTGAACTGCGATTTCTATGGAAATGGGGGGGACGGGATCAGTGCTCGATTTGTCAATGATTGGGGCGTAAGTGAATCTCGTATAGCCCAAAATGCAGGTTCTGGCATAAATTTAAGTGGGAACACGCCTAGATTTAAAGTTCGCGGTAACGTAATTAGTCCTACAGGGGGCTGGTCAGGAAATAATTTTGCGATATGGATTAATCCAGGAAATTATGAATGGTACGAAATTTCCGGGAATATTGTAAGCGGCAATAATTCGGGAAGCATAGTGGATAATGGAACAGTTTCCACTCGAAAATATATAAGTCAGAACATTGGATTCAACCCTGTTGGCTTGTTGACTGCACCCGCAATCCCTGCGTCAGGTGATACCGTTATCAATACGAATGGATTCTCAGTACGGGTCTTCATCTTTGGAGGAATGGTATCAACTATATGGCTAAACGGGGTTGGTTCGGGAGTAACAAGCGGCATGTTTATATTGGATCCTGGCGAATTTATTTCAATCACCTATTCGGCTGCACCTTCATGGACATGGTATGGGTTATAAAAAGTTGTCGAATTGTGGTTAAAAATAGTAACAAGTGGTACAATCCCTCATAGGATCAAGTAATGGGGGAATTAATAGTGCGACTAGCCGGGTTCGTTTTTATTGGCATTGTGTTGTTCTTTTATTATCTATCTCAAGCCATTCATACTCCTGCGAATTCTGATTATGCTGCTATTATTTTGGAAGCAAAATCGATTTTAGAAGGCAACATATTTTTATCGGGATGGCACTTATCAACAGTTTCCTATTACACAACGGAAATTCCAATCTATGTAATAGGGATTATTTTATTCGGATTTAATCATAATTTGCTTTATATTGTTCCATGCTGTATCTACACTCTGACAGTGGCAGCAGCACTTTGGGTTGTCTACAATAAGGAACAATCCAAAGGTACCTTTGCTGCATTTTGTTTACTTGGTATTCCTGTTGGGCTATTTTGTCTTGTGCTGACAGGACCTATCCATATTGTGGCTATCTGTTTTAGTATAGTTTGCATAAAGCTTTTGCAGTACGCACAACAAAACAAGGTATTTTATTTATACTTTGGTCTTCTTTTCTGCTGGACATTAATTGGCGATACCATAGCCTTATGGGTTATAGGGATTCCAGTAGTCCTCGCTGGAATATACCGAATCTATTTGAACCCGAGACAATGGAAAGGGGAAATAATTCCCCCTCTTATTATTGTCGCATCGGTTGTTGTATCGAAAGTAACACTGAAATTAATCTCTACACTGGGTGGATTCTCTGTACCTGGGACAGGCGACGCTATGTTCGCTGAATTGGCTGTAATGGGTCGAAATATTTATTCTACAACGTATGGCTTGTTAGAGATGTTTAACGCAAATTTCTTCGGAAAACCAATTGGGTCCCTACAAACCATGAAATTGCTCTTACACTTTGGCGGAATGCTTTTAGTCCTTTACATCGTTGGAATATTCGTGTATCAAATGTTCAAGAAAAAGGAAATCGATTATATTAATCAGATCTTGTCAATTTCCGTTTTTATTACGATATCTTCTTACTTAATCAGTAATATGAATCTAGGAACGGATACATCTCGGTACTTAATTCCTGTTGTCATCTTTGGAGGCATATTAGTTGGGCGACACTTTAATTCCTTTACATGGACTCTTCAAAAGCAACGCTTATATATCGCAGGAATTATATTGTACGCTGTAAGTATGTTGTCGCCCATATCGTTTCAGCGTGCTCCTAATCAATTTGACCGGGTCATACCGTTGTTGCAAAGTCATGGATTAAAGTATGGTTACGCATCCTATTGGTTGGCGTCTCCTATCACTTTGTTTAGCAACGGAGATATCCAGGTTAGACAAGTAATAGCACCTTCAGAAACCATGCAACCTTATGAATTTCTAAGTGATAAAGAGTGGTACGACGCCCCCGCGAACTTTGTTATATTCGATAAATCAGGGTGGGGGTCCGTTCATAGGAATAGTGCGGTGAAAGCCTTTGGAGAACCGTTCAAAGAACTAACATTTGAAGACATGACCATATTAGTGTGGGATAAGGATATAAGTCCATACTTGAAAAAATGACCTGTAAAGGTCATTTTTTATTCTATCACTTCATAATGCGAGGTGATTTATTTTGCTAACCCTTCAACAAATTATCGAGGAAGCTTATCAACTTGTGCCGAATGCTCAAACGGAAGGACAAGAAGTAATATGGCTCAACGCGATTAACCAAGACTTCTTCAACGTGGTCAAGATACCGAAAATTTATAGGTTTACGACCTCATCTGCAGGAACCTATACATTGCCCACAGACGTGCGGCAAAAGAACATCGATAAGGTTAATGTTGGCGTCCTGAAGTATCGAGATTTGGACAATGAAAACGTATTGCCACTTCAAAACGCATACAACTTCGATGACGGGACGAAGCAATTAACACTGACCCCTGCGCCTTATACAGGTGGACTTACGGTAACAGTGCGATATTACCGGATTGCGACGACGACGTTTACAACGTCCAATTTGAATGCCGTACCCGATGCGCCTGAAGAATATCAATGGACGTATATACCAGCACTGGCGGCTTACCTAGCACAGACAATCGATGATGATACTAAGGCAGCGAACTTTGAAAATCAAGTTCGATCCGCATGGAATGTAGCTGCTCAAAACTATGTAGGGACTGGTGCGGCATGAGAAAGCCGATCCAATATGAACCAGCTCAGTATCAAGAGATACCGGGCATATTACCTCCCATAACGATTCGGGAATTCAAAGGCGTGAACACGTTTGACGCTTTTTCTATTCCCGAAAATATGTTTACAGACATGAAAAACATGTGCACCGACGAATACCCAACCGTCACTACACGCCCAGGATACACAGTTCTGGGATCAGCAATCGGAACGAAGGTGCTCGGGATTGGTGCTCACAAGGACCAGACGCTTGTCGCTGTTTTTAACGATGGCTCGATGCGCAAATGGGATGGATCGGCGTGGCAGACGTTGACAACAGGCTTAAATACAACGGCGGAATGGTCATTCACCAACTTCCAAGGGAACTTATCCGATATCAACCTAATCGGCATGAATGGCATGGATCCAGCCAAGAAATTCGATGGTACGAGCGTAAGTAACTTAAATGGCGCACCAGCGGGCGGAAACTTCGTAACGACCTACCAAAACCGCCTATGGTGCGCTGTGAAAAAGGAACTTCACGCCTCGGCTCTAGATCAGCCCGAACAATGGACGCTGTTTGCAGGTAACGACGAAGATAGCTACGTGAAGGACATGGAATCAACAGCAGGCGAAGACATCAATATGTTAAGCGGAGGCTTGACAAAACTTACAATCGGTATGCCGTCATCGCTCCATGAACTGTACGGAGGCGTTCCAAGCGACTTCAACACGCGACTAATCACAGAAGACGAAGGACTCTCCAATAACAAAAGCGCGGTCACGCAAGAAGGCGTTATGCGCTTCATGCATCGCGTGGGAATCTTCGAATACGCTGGCGGCGTCTTGCCGGACAAAACGTTCTCGGAGATCGTACGACGGTATATCCCGGACATCGCCAACACATCCGCTGCAGGATCGGAAGGGAGTCGGCTGTATTTCTTTATTCCGCCTGGTACGATCTTGTACTACGATCCACGGCCCGGTATTCAAGCGTGGAGCGTATGGAATGACATTCCGGTCAGCTGCTTCGCTCGAATGGGTCATGACTTGTACATCGGCACGAACGACGGTCGTGTATTGAATCTTGGAGGGGAGACAGACGGCGGAAATGCGATTCAGTGGAAAATCGTCACGAAGCCATTCACGAACGGTTCCATCGCCCAAAAGATGCGCTGGTACAAACTTTGGATCGTGGTCGAAATGACGTCAGGAAGCAGCCTAACCGTGTCGCTTTCCCGTTCCGCAGATGGCGATTCCGATTGGCAGCAGGTCCAGTCCTTGAGCGGATCCGCGACGATTCAAAAGCAACGTATGATTATCCCGGTCAATACCATTGCGAATGAAGAGTATATCCGTATCAAGATCGAAGGATCGGGCTACGCGAAACTGTACGAGATCACGAGGCAACAACGCGCATTGCCGCTTTACTAGGAGGGATATCATGGCGTTACTGGATCAAACGACATCACGCGTGAAGCCATCACCGCAGACGGGGAACCTTAACGATTTACAAGAATACCTCAAGTATCTCTCAAATATCGTGGCGATGCTCGCGAAAAACCTAGATTTCATTATCAATGGTAATCTGGACGCGAACAATATCCGGGCGAATTCGATTGAAACGAAGAATCTCAAGGCAGGTGCTGTCACAGCGGATAAAATATCGGTTGATGAATTGTCCGCAATTAGTGCTAACCTCGGGCATATTACAGCTGGACTCATTGAAGCTGTTACTATGATTGCATCCACGATAACGGGATCGTTGATACAAACAGCGGAGTCAGGGGTATATCCCCGCATTCAGTTAGACTCAACGACCAAATTGTTAAGCGCCGAGTATGCTGCAGCGAACACCGTGCAGATTACTCCTGATGCTGTTACAAATAACCCCGGAATCAAATTCGATACCGGTACAGTTGCAGCATCAATCAGTAATTCATCAACGCCATCGGGTGGAATTGATGCACTTGTCATTAAATCGAATCCAGGTTTCGGTCACATCCAGATTTTTTCGGGTCGAGATTTAATATTAAAGGCCATCAATTCAGTCATATTTGATAGTTGGGCTGCTGTAAAAAATGCAAGTTCAAGCCAAACACTCCAACAGGCATTAGACGCCAAACTTAGTACAAACGGGGTATCCGGGACAATACCTGCTGGGTCATCGATCTTCGTTCAAAACGGCCAAATAGCCGGTTGGGTTTGATTCCAAATCATGGTATACTATCCGCAAATCGTTGCGGAAGGTGAGATATTATGAAAAAGTTTCTTATTGGAGTGGTTGTTGGAGCAGTAATCGCAACTGTATCATCGGCCTATGCAGATGACATCGCAAAACTGATTGGGAAGCCAGTAGATGCGGAGTTTTTGGTGTATCTTAATGGCGTTCGATTGAAGGATAATGCAGTAGGAATAGAGGGAACAAGTTACGCGCCAGTACGTTCCTTAACGGAAGCGCTTGGATTGAACGTTGATTTTAAAGACGGGAATGTCCTGGTAACAACGGCGAAACAAACCGAGGTGAAAAGTATGCAAAGTAATATCCAAACACCGATGGAACCTACTATACAATCAATAGACCGTGAAATAGAAAATCTTCAAACTAATTTGAAAACCTATCATGAACCGGCTCTTGAATACGCAAAGAAAAACAGGCCGGACGCTGTTCCTGCTGCAGAAGCAGCGATCAACGATGTGAAAGCGAAAATCGCCGAGTTGGAAAAGCAGAAAGCTGAGTTGTCTTCGAAATGAGGGTGACTTAGCGCAATTTTGCGCTTAGTATGAAAATTGAATCACCCTCGAAATGAGGGATGTTCTACTTGCACGTATATTTCGAATCGTTTATCATAAAAATAGAAACAGGACAGTGTGCCACCACTGTCCCTGTACAACACTCGGGCGAACGTTCCTCCGAGTAAAAGTCAGAGAAAAATAACCCGTCGCCTGGCAGCTAACCTGGGCGGGTTATTTTCGTTTTAAGTAGGTGAGTAGCGCGATGAGAAACATCCCGAGCATAATCACTTCCTGCAACGAAAGATTCATACGCATTCCTCCTTTCTGGAGGAAGCGCATCGCCCAAGTTCAGTTGTACAAGTCATATTTTACCACAAGTCGCCTAGGGCGGCTTATTTTATTTGGCTATTCGGAAAATCGTGTTGAAACATAATAAATGAAAATCTACATTAAAATCGGATTATCGTGTTGAAATCACCTCCATTGAGTGGTATCATTTACCTATGAAAAGGAGGAAAATAAATGCGTGAATTTAAGGGAAGCATCTATGAAAATAAGGAGCCTCTTAATCTATTTAACGTTGAGAAAGGAAAAGATATAGTTTGCCCAAATTGCAAAAATTCATTGATTCCGTTTGACGGAAATATGCCTGTCCCCATGTTTCAGGAAATAATTCATTGTTCCTGTGGCTATGATGTATCAGCCATACTTAGATCACAAGCAAAAGGTGGTGAGTTAAATGAGCAAAGTATGTGATAAACATATCTCTAAGACTGTGAAGATTTATGATCAATGTGTTGCATGTGAAATTGAAAGTCTGATATCAGAAAACACGCAACTGAAGTATGACGCCAAAAGACTTAGAGAGGAATTAGAGAAATATATGAAACGTGTAAAGACACTACTTGACGGCTATGACAAGATAATTGAAGGTGAAGGCGATCCGACAGAAATCGCGATGAATACCTGTGATAAAGCAATTACTCTAAGGTGATTTCATGAACATACTCAACCTTCCAAGTCTAAACATACTCGAAGTACACGAAACCGAAGATAGTTACCACGTCGTAGCGGAGAGTGCATCTCCGCTTCTCGATATGTGCGATCAGTGTGGTTTCGGTGAAGAACACCTATCGAAGTTCGGTACTAAGAAGCAACTGTATGCCGATACTCCCATGCACGGTAAGAGAGTCGCTATAACGTTCAGGAAACAGCGTTATCGTTGCAAGAACTGCGGTACAACGTGCTTTGAGATACTGCTTGATATGAGCGATAAGAGGCTCGCTACACAGCGTCTAATCGACTATGTGAGCCAGCAGTCCCTTAGCCGTACATTCACCAGCATAGCGAAGGAAGTAGGCATGGACGAGAAGACGGTTCGTAACATCTTCCGTGACTACGTGAACTTCCTGTATGAGCACTTCCGCAACGAAACTCCTAAATGGCTTGGTATCGATGAAATCCACATCATAAAGCCTCGTTGCGTACTCACAAACATCGAAGAGAACACTATCTTCGATATGCTGGAGAATCGCAATAAGGAGACGCTTATAAAGTATCTCAGCAGGCTTCCTAATAGGGATCAAGTACAATACGTTGCTATGGACATGTGGACCCCTTATAAGGACGCTGTAAAGGCTATGATGCCACAAGCTATGATTGTCGTAGATAAGTTTCATGTGGTTCGCATGGCTAATACCGCCTTAGAGGATATACGTAAGTCTCATCGTAAAGAGATTGAACCTAAGCAACGCAGACAACTCATGCGTGATAGATACGTCCTATTGAAGCGTCAGCACGATCTAACCGCCCAAGATATGCTTCTATTGGACTTATGGACGGCTAATTATCCTAAGCTTAAAATGGCTTACGATCTCAAAGAGGACTTCTTCAAGATATGGGACTCCAAAAGCCGTCTGGAAGCCTACGACAAGTACCAGCACTGGCTTCGACGCATCCCTGATGAGATGCAAGCTCCATTTAAACCTATTGTGACAGCTATGAAGAACTGGGAAGATGAAGTGTTCAACTACTTCGATCATCCCGTCACAAACGCTTATACGGAGTCTGTGAACAATCTCATAAGGCTTGCTAACCGTATCGGTAGGGGTTACTCCTTCGAAGCCTTAAAAGCTAAAATACTCTTCACAGAGGGCATACGCAAAACTAAGACAACGAAACATTCAATGCGTTCGCAGTACAACACGTACTACTCGATGATGTCCTACAATAGCCAGGATTACGAAGAATCTGTATTCCTTGGAACGGACATTTCAACACTGGTTGATGTGATTGAGAAGGGGAGCTTTTAGCCCCTTTTCAACACGTTAATCCGAATACCCTTTTATTTTCACTCAAACAAGGGGTGATACGATGGCAACGGAACCCTGGGAAGACGCCAAGAAATACGCACTAGCTGGAGGTTCTTCCAAGTTCGGCAGCTTCGAAAATTACCAGAATCAAACGAACTCGACAACTTCGCAAGCAGCGTCGCGCATGGCTAAGTTGTACGGGCCACCTGCACCGGCTAAACCAACGCAACCAACCGCAACGACCTTGGCTGCGCCAGCAGCACCAACGGACTTTAAATCGATACTGACGAGCGTTGCAAGCCGGTTTACAGCGCCACAGGCGCAGTTCCAGTTTAACCCTGAGACAAACGCATCATTCCAAGCAGCGGCCAAATTAGCGCGTCAGGGAGTTGGCACAGCGCAGGCGAATACGAATGCACGACTCCGGGCGACGGGTCAAGGTAGATCGTCCTATTCGGAAACCGTAGCAAACCAAATCGCACAGCAAGCGGAAAACGATATTGCAACTCGCCTTTTACCTCAATACGAGCAAATGGAGTATGGGCGATTCCGAGACGAACAGGATTTAGCGAGACAAAACGCTCTCGACCTATTGGCCGTAGGTCGGGATATGAACGCATTGGAGCAACAGGGACTGGAAAACGCACGTGCTGACGCATCCATAACCGGCCAGTACCTACCGCCGAAAGCCCGGGATATAATCGACCAAATCCTGAACCTGAAACGCCAAGCAGAACGCGGAAACGTATCGACCGAGCAAATGACCGGATATCGAAATCAAGCGGATCGTTTGCGTGCTGAACTCGCATTAACAGGCGTGGATCCGAACATTGTTGGGTACGAAGCAGATTATGACACGGCTGTGCGGAATGTGGCAGGAGGATTTCCGACATTGCAAGCGCGGACCGATCAGCGAAACTTCGATTATCGCCAGCAACAAGACGAACTTGCACAGCAAAATCTCGAGTACGAACGCCAATACCGCGAAGCTCGCGACTCCATTGAGGATGAACGTTATAAGCAGAAATTCGACGAGGACGTACGCCGGTTTGGTTTGGAATATGCACTCCAGGAAGCAGCACAAGCGAATCAGTTCGCAAACGCGGCAGCGGATAATGCGAGGGCGAATGCACAGTTAGCGCTACAACATGAGCGGTTCGAGTTTGATAAGGAGCAAGCGAATAGACCTCGAGTATCGACTCCAACACAAACACAACAGAACAATGCATTCGTTGCCGAAGTAACAACAAACCTCGACCGCATGCCAGCAAACAAAAAGGCTCAGTTCTTCAAAGACGAGAGGGAAACTCTTATTAACCAACTGGGTATTAGCGGATACAACCAGTTATACAATTTGTACTTTGATAATGAAGGTAATCCTAAGTAAAGGGGAGTGGCACTATGGCTATTGATTGGTCAAAATATGGTGTCACGGACAACAAGAAAAGCAAGACCGGGATCGATTGGAGCAAATACCAGACAACTACAGCGGAATCCTTTCAACGAGATTTAAAGGTGAAGCCGCCCACGATTGATGTGGGAAGATCCGATCTCGGTCAAAAAGTAGAACGATTCGAAGCAGAACAAGCATCCAAACCGCCCGAACCGAATCCGATCCAAAAATTTGTACAGGACGCGGTTAGTATTGTATCCAGACCGAAGGAAGTCGGAAAAAAGGCACTCGACATCATCGGCAGACCATCCGAAGTCATTGCCGAATTCGCGACGCCTACGGCCCCGATGATTCGACGTTCCGAAAGTGGGTACGTCGAGAATGTGCCAGGCACAAGCGCACGTGAAGAACTGTTGAAACGTACAGGACAGCAACCGGCACAAGGATCCGAAAAAGCCCTTAGCGCGGTTGCTGCTTCTTTTCTGCCGATGGGAGGCGGCGGTCCGCTTGGCCCGAGTGTCGGGAATTTGTATCGTGCTGCCGGAAATGTGGCTGATCGATTCTTAACCCGTGCTGGTACGGGTGTAGGCGGCAGAGTGGCTCGAGAAGCCGCGACAGAGGCTTTAGCGGGTGTACCACTTGGTATCGGTCAATCGCTCGGTACGGGCAGCGGAGACCTGCGAGAAGCCGCGACAGAGGGTGCTATAGGAGGCGCATTAGGCATCGGGTTGGGTGCTGCCGGTCCTATTCTTGGTGCGGCAGGGAGAAAGCTACTTAATCGCGCCAACGCTCCTAATACTACAGTTACAGCGGCCACACGAAACGCCGTTGAAGCACCAGAAGTACAGAATGTACCGGTTGATACTAAGATTCCAGAAGAGGCCGCGAAGCCAATGAAACAAAATTGGTTTTCAAACCTTTTCGGAGATCAAGGCGTGGGAATCTCTCCGTTTGGAACAGGGCGAAAACTTCGAAATACGCCATTGGATACCGCTGACCAAATTGTAAGCCGTTCTATTCGGAACGACCGCGAGGGTATCAAGGATGCAGTTGCGGCCGGAGCAAGGGCGACCTATCAAAATCTTGTTGACTATCTATCACCGCTTAAAAGACTTGGCGATGATGTGTATCAAAAAGCCATGGACGCCGTTCGAGCGAATAACATCGCAAATACAATCGTCCGTGACAAATTTGTAACGCCAGAAGGTGAAGTCATTGGCGAAGGTTTGGAGAACATTTTCAAGAAGGTGTCGCGCGGAAATGACAAACAATTTATCGACTATTTGACGTTGCGTCATGCGAAAACACGTATGGAACGCGGCGAAAATGTTTATGACGAATCCCTAGCCATGACGCCGGAAAAAGTAGCTGCTCGGATCGCGATGCTCGAAAAGAGGTATCCCGGATTTGAGAACATCGCAAAAGAGTGGGACCAGTTCAATGACAACATGCTGCGGACCTATGGTGTTCGTGAAGGGTTAATTACGCCAGAATTGTATCAAGCCTTACGTGAAAAGAACCAGAATTATTCTCCGATGAGACGGCAGTTTTCAAGGTCGGAGAAACCGGGTCGTAAATTCTTGCAAAAGTCCGTCAGTTCGGCCTTTTCTGGACAGAAAGCACCCATTCAAAAGGTTAGCCCTACCGGATCGGCAAGACGCATCGTAGACCCACGTAGAACGACCATAGAAGCAACTACGGCATGGACCAATGCGGCAATGCGGAACCGTACGTTGCAAGGCGTAGCACAGCAAATAGCGCGCAATCCGGATTCCTTCAAGGGTATTATTCAGATCGTACAGAAGCCCAAGGATATCCGAGATTTGCGGGACATTCTTCTGAACGAAGGCGAAGAAGAATTCTTGGAAGCAATGAACACCGATTTCGCCAAATTGTTTAAACGGACAAATCTTGACAAGGACAACATTGTGCGCGTTATGGTAAATGGCGAACCGGTTTACATGCAGGTTCACGACCCGGAAATCGTAAAGGCGATCATGGGAATGGGACCGCAAGCCTCTAATCTCCTTCTTGATGTATTAGGGGCTTTTTCCAATGCCACGAAACGAGGAGCCACAGGAGCACTCGCACCACTATTTGCGGTTAAGGGAGCCACAATGGATTTGGTTCAATCGGCTATTCAGTCGAAAAATCCGTTTCGGCAGTCGACTGACACATTGTACGCAATCCTTTCTGGTATCGGAGATCGTCTGAACATTCCGGGCCTTCGAAATTGGGCGCAAGACTTCCGACGTGCTGGGGGCGAGTATTCAGCAGCTTTAAAAGGGGATAGACGGGTAAATAAGCGACTTGGAAGCATGAAAAGATATCCGATCTTATCCCCTCAAAACATTGGACGTACTGCATGGGAGGCCGCTAAATTTCCGTTTAAAGTGCTAGAGTCCATTGGAGACATCGCTGAGAACGCACCAAGGATTGCAGCCTTCCAGCAGGAATTGAGGCGTCAAGGAGGCGCTAAGACGTCAGAGAGCGTCAGGTCAGCCATGGAAGCTGCAAGGGAGTCTACGGTTAACTACTCTCGACGTGGTGCCCTTACAAGGGATATCGAAGCAATTGTTCCTTACAATAACGCAGCTGTTCAAGGTTTGTACCGCATCGGAAAAGGGATGAAAGAGAACCCAGTTCGGACTGCGGCTGCTGTTGCAACTCTGGCCGTTCTGCCAAAGATGTACGAGTACATGCAGTTTGCCGACGACGAAGATTATCAGAGGTTACCGGCGCGCGAGAGGTTCCGTAATCTGATCGTCGCTAAAAATGATGATGGAACATTCGTGAAGATTCCCATGGAGCCGGGTTATAACGCTATTGGGGAACTGACGATCTCGGCGCTACGTACTTTCAAGGATGATGACCCTACCGCATTTAAAGGTATGGCGGATGCCCTTGCGAACGCCTATCTGCCGCCAGCTTTATCCGGTCCATTGCAAGGCGTTACACAAGGCAGCGGACCGGGAGGAAGTCTTTCGGGGGCATTTGGATCCACGACGATTTCGCCATTCTCTTCTGTGCTCTCTAACCGAGATTTTGCAGGACGTCCTATCGAGTCTATGGCGTTATCAGATCGATCGCCACAGTACCGATACGATGAACGCACCTCGGCAATAGCCAAGTGGTTGGGCGAACAAACGAAAGCATCGCCGAAGAAAATCGATTATTTGCTGAGAAGTTATGGGGGCGACCCGGCTAGACTACTGCTTCCTTTGACAAGCGAAGTTGGGGCCGGAACGCCTCGTAATGTGCTACTGAGGAACTTTATTGTGGATCCTCAAATCACGAATAACCTGACAGACGATTTCTACAAAGGGAAAGAACTTATCACACAAGCATACCGAGACAACCAAGAAGTGGATGCGCCATTGCCAAGTTGGTTTTCCGAAGATTTGCGCAAATATGTCACATCTACAGCAAAAGGGTCTGTCAGCAAACAATTGTCTGATCTGAATGATCAGAAGAAGACAATCAATACCGATAAATCCCTAACAGCACAACAAAAATCGGACAGACTGCGCGAGGTTCAGCGGAGAATGAACGATATTTATGCCGACGTGAATCTCCGAATGCTCGAAGCTGGTGTACCCCTTCCCAAACGCTAGGAGGTGACCTATGATCCATATGATCGTAAAGTGGTGCAGCGTCATGGACAAACCTGCCGACCAAAGCGAATATTACCGCGCCGTATGTGAGATGTACGACAAGGAAACCGCTGACCGCTTAACGTACGAAGTGATCATACCGCCCTTGGAGGAACCATGTACGACCTCCTTATTGAAATCGGACAAAGTTTCGTAAAACACGGGGTAAGCTACACGGCGTTAATCGCCTCTTTGTTGGCGCTGCTGAAATCGAGCGCTGTAAAGAGACGGTTACGCAGGTTCTTCCCGTGGCTATTCCGTGAAGATACGGAACGATATATTCAGAATCAGCATCGGATTGAAAGCAAAATCGACCTACTGCTACAAAAGGAGGGGATCGAGTGGAATGCAAGCTTAAATGGTACGACCGGCAATCCATCGAACGCAAGAACTGGTTTTATTGCTTCCTCGGCGGCGCGATCAGCTGCCCGTTTTGTCGCCAGGTGCATCACTTACCCTATTCGGAAAGGAAGTCGGAGCATGAGCAAATTTAAGAGTAGAAAGTTCTGGATGGCAATCATTTCGGCGATTCTGGTTGTGTTGAACGATGGACTAGACCTCGGTATCGATAACAATACGGTCCTGGCCTTCGCCGGTATCGTCATGTCGTTCGTATTCGGAGAAGCCTACGTTGACGCAAAGAGGGTGAAGAAGAATGACATTACGCAATATTCCGGTGATCACGGGCCTGCCGTTTGATATCAAACCGGTTATCGATATAACCGACCAACTACCATCGCGCAAAAACGATCCGAATGCACCGCGAACTATTGAACAAATCACCCATGTATCGGTGCATCACAGCGCCGTAGAAGGCGGTTCTCCGCAAGCCTATGCGAACTACCACGTTAATACGCTTGGATGGTATCATATCGGCTACCATGACGTGATTGTCGGCGATCAGATTTATCAGGTCAATGACCTGTTGACGTTCAGTTATCATACGTCAGGGCACAACCCTTATACCGTTGGAATATCGATAAGCGGCGACCTGTCTAAACGTCCGCTTAGCGAAATGGAGCGTAATTGCCTGTATGCTCGTCTGCTGACGTACCTAAGCGTATTTCCTAATCTGACCATAGAAAACATACTCGGACATAACGAATACCCGGACAATAAGACTGCTTGCCCATGTATTGATATGAACCGCGTCCGCAACGATGTACGTGACCTTAAAATGAAGTTGGATTATGCGAATAGAGGCGAAAGCCGCGAGCAAATTGCCTTCAAAATAGCCGAGTCCATTCTCTGGACATACAACGCAGCTAATGGAATAGACCAGTATGGAGAACACACGATAAGTCCAGAGGGTAGAGAATGGGCGAAACAGCGTTTGCTTCTGCTTGAACCTGTTATGCGCGAACACAACTTCATCTATTAACCCGATCCCCACTTTAACCGAGTGGGGATTTTTTCATGTTCATTTCCCTCCATTTTCGCATATAATAAGAACATACGTTCTTATCGGAGGGATGAATATGAACCGCCTGTTAGCCCTAATCGAAGCCACGCAAACCCTAATCACCCAAACAGACCACACCGATGACGAAGTCATTCAGCACTATTTCCGGGGTGTGGACGACGCCTTAACCCTGCTCAAACAGCAACTGAAAGGAGAGCCGGTCCATGGGCAAAAAGCTGGAAGGTAACGGACTGTTCGAGTCCTCACGCATGATGCTTCCCGAACACGTGCGTCGGATCGTCGAGCATACGGAGGCCGAAAAGAAAGGCGGACCGCGTAAGCGACCTGAAATCGACGAGTCCGAGTTGGAGGATATGAGCCGCAAATTGCAGGAGTCGAAGGCAGAGGGGCGCGATATCACACTCACGCTATGGGGCCGTGACGAGCCCGTTACAGGCGTCGTGTCGCGAATCGATACGTACTTTAAGCGGATCACGCTTACGCAATTTTGGGGCGATACGGTCGTGGTGAGGTTGGACGATATTATCGACGTAAAATGAAAAAGAGCGCCGGGGCGTTGGCGCTCTCTTTTTGTTGGACTCATATTCCTGATAATCGACCAATCGGGCGATGTTACAGAATAAGAGTCCGTTTTTGCGGCGGCAATCGTTACCCGATATTTAAACACGCACACGCGTCGGGACCTTTCCAGATTGCCGTACGGCTCTTTTTACCGCATCCGTCATGACTAACGCCAGACGGTCGACCGAGATATCCTCGATCCCTAAGCCCATCCATACTTGACCACGCATTACGTGACCGTTATAACGCATGAGACAGGCGACACGGTTTTACGGTTACCCTTTACCCACCGTCAAGGTCATCGGCTGTTTGCGGGCTGCCAACCTTTGCAGACTTCAACCGTAAAAGCTCGAATCGCGATGGTTAGCGGCTCTCGTTCCGATGAACCATCACGACGGGGAAGTGATGAAGCGCCCTGTAGTTTTCAACCGGGGCCAGTGCGCAACACCAACCGGTGCTGTCTATATTATACCATATTTAGCTTAAAATTAAAATAAGTATGTACTAGCGTATAGACGAGTGATCCCGTATGCGGCACCGAGCGGCCGCCCGTGGCGACAATCGCGCAGCGGCAGGCGAGCCGCTCGCCCGATTTCAGCCGGACTGCGCTCGTCCGGCCGCCCTCGTATTCGATCCGATCGACCGGACTGTTCGCGAGAACCTTCACGCCTTGGGCCCGCACCCGGTTCACAAGCGCGTCGACGACCGTCTTCGCTTTGTCGCTGACCGGGAACATCCGCCCACGGTCCTCCTCCTTCAGCTTGATGCCCATTCCTTCGAAGAAGGCGATAATGTCGCGGTTGCCGAACGTGTGCAAAGCGCTGTATAAAAACCGGCCGTTGCCGGGGATATGCCGAATGAGCTCGTCCAGCTCCTTGGCGTTCGTCACGTTGCACCTTCCGCCGCCGGAAATGCCGAGCTTGCGGCCGAGCTTGTCTCCTTTGTCGACGAGCAGCACGCTCGCTCCCGCGCCGGACGCCGCGATGCACGCCATCAGGCCGGAAGGCCCGCCGCCGATTACGATTACGTCATATACCACAAGCCGAGTCTCCTTTTCTTGATATACGGTTGCGAATACGATCATTGTATCGCGTTTGCGGGGAAAAGAGAAATGGCGGGGCCGCACGTACGGCACAGTCGGCTGCGGCGGCGGGAATGCCGGGAAGCGGTCGTTTCAGCATGATGCGGATGTCCGACAGGAGAACCGAGAATAGCCGCCGGACTTCTACCCGGCCGTTTCCGCCATGGCGGTTCGGCCTAGTCTTCTATCGCGATGACTGCAGGCTCCCCGATCCAGCGGCCGCTCCCGTGGTCGATCGCCCAGATGACGAGCCGCCCGGCGTATACGTCGACGAACAAGCTTTCGCTTTTGTCCGGTTTGACCGGTTCGTTGTCCGCCCCGTATACGGAGCGGACCGAGCCGCTGCCGACGGCGGCGAAAGAGCCGCGCCACAGCTGCTTTGTCGTCTCGACGTCCCAATGCGTATGTCCGGACAGCAGCACCGCGAACGGATAGCGTTCCAAAATGGCGCGCAGCCGCTCGTGCTGTACGACGCCGAGCCCGGCGGAGGTGCCGTCGAGCGTGCCCGGCAGCGGCTGATGGAGAAAGACGAGCGCGGGCGCCTTGGCCGCCGGCGCCGTCGACCTGCCTTCTCCGACTTCGGCGGCCGTGTCGGGGGAAGCGGCGCCGATCCTCGGCTTGCGCCCGTCGCGGCCCGCCGCCGCCCGTCGCGCTCGATGCTCCGCAAGCCGCGCCTCCAGCCAGTCGAGCTGGGCGTCCGACAAATAAGCGTCCTCGGCGATGGAGTCGTCCGCGTCCCGATAAGCTTCGCCGCTCATGAACAGAAACGGCACCCCGCCCGCGAACGCTTCATGGTACGGCTTCGCGTAACCGAAAAAGCCGGTAAATTGCGCGACCGCCTTTTCCGAGCTCCATTCGCGCCCCAGCCGCGTATAATCGTAGCGATCGCCGTGCCGCCACATCCGGTAATAGTCGTGGTTGCCCATGGTCGCGTGTACCGGAGCGTGCGGCACGCGGTCCAGCAATCGCCGCAGCGTATCGAAATCGGCCGGCTCGCCGTTCGTCAAATCTCCGTTTAAAACGAGCATATTCGCGTCCGGCTTTATGCTATAATGGTCTTGAAGCGCTTTCATGAACAAACGGTGAGACGTTTTGTCGTATTGTTGGATATGAATGTCGCTTAATAGCGAAAACGAGGCGAGCGGCCGGTCCGGCTCCGTCCGTACGAACGGCAAGGGCGTAATCGCGTTCGCGCCTCTGACCGCGTCCGGAGAGACCGAGCGGCTCGCCGCGGCATAAAAGCCGTCCGCGCTTCGCACGGCCGAAGCTCCGGCGGCATCCGAGGCGGTTTGCGACAAGCCCGCTCCGATGGCGAGCAAAACCGGAAGGACACGACGTCCATTCATCGTTGTTTGAACACCTCCTGAAATGGCCCTGGGTGCCCGCTCGCGGGCGCTGGTTTATGTGAAAGGATAACGGAATCGCCGTACGTTGTTTCTGTTTCTTGCCGCGATCGGCAGACGATAGCGGAACCGGAGGTCGCTATATGTCCGTCGGGGCACGTCATTTGGCGATAATAACGGGCCCTAGCGGAGTACGGTTCCTTTATTTTCGGAAAATAACGGGAAATATCGGCAAAAGCGGAATGCGGTTCCGTTAACGCCGTACGCTGTTGCCCATTCGGCCTTCCGCCGCTCGACGCGAAAGCTTCGCCAAGCAAGCTGCGTTGGACGGAGCTTGGTACGCGATGCCAGCCGTTTTAATAGGTTGTATCCGATTC
Organism: Paenibacillus sp. GYB003; assembly: GCF_036577625.1. Lineage (NCBI taxonomy): Bacteria > Bacillati > Bacillota > Bacilli > Caryophanales > Paenibacillaceae > Paenibacillus > Paenibacillus sp. GYB003. The sequence goes on from NZ_JARBDC010000084.1 coordinate 64,714, forward strand.
GCGGACTTATACATATTTCGGAAACGGAGTGAATGCGTTTTGCCCGCGCAGCTGTCTTGGGGACCGTTTACGATTCAGACCGGCCTGCTCGCCGTCATCGCCGCGGCCGTCGCGGCGATTTTCGCCGTCCGCCTGCTGTCGCGCCTGTACGGAGCGGCCGCGAAGGAGGCGGCCGACTATTGGCAAAACGCCGCCTTTATCGTCATGCTCGTCTGGAAGTTCGGCCACGTTCTGTTCGCTCCGGCGGTCGTCTGGCAGCGGCCGCTCGCGCTGATCGTCATGAACGGGGGCACGCGGGAGCTGCTGCTTGCGGTCGCGGCGGCTGCCGTCTATGTGCTGGCGAAAATTCGGCGGGGCCGTTTGCCGCTTCCGCTTTTTCTCGATTTGTCGGCGTTCGGCGCGGTTGCGGCCGTATTCGTATACGCCTGCATCGACCGGGAAACCGGAGCGGCGACCTCGCTGCCGTGGGGATTGACCGTCAGCGATCCGGAATACCGCTACCATCCGGTATCGGCTTATTCGATGATCGTCGCCGCGGTCGTCGCCGCGCTGCTATGGATGCGGCGCGGGGCCGCCGGCAGCGGGGAGCTGGCGCGGATTGCGTCGCTGTATATGGGAGCGGGCATGCTGCTCGTCTCGTTTTGGGACGTTCCGGCGCCGACGTACTGGCTGCTGTCCGCGTTTCAATGGCGGGCGCTTGCGCTCGCCGCCGTTGGCATTATTTTCTCCGCTCGGGTGCATAATAAGGGGGAAAGGAGCTGACGAGCAGCATGTCAACGAAGCATACCGGCAGCGAGGATTCCATGGCCCAGCGCCGTCAAGCGAAGCAAAACGAACAGAAGCGCGGCGGGACCGGCACTCCGGCGGATAAAAAGCTGGACGGACCGAACCGGCCGTCGGTTTGACCCGGAGAGAGCGCTATGGCCGACAACGAGAAACGGAACGGCGAAAGCCGGCCGGAGGCGGGCTCCGGGCCCGCCGGCCGCGACGACGAATCGCTCGATCCGTTCGAAATTAACTTTTTGCCGCAGTTTCTGGAAGGAAGAGGTCCGCGCAAGCCGTTCGTCAACGAATTCGGCGTCACAATCGGGGATCACATCTACGAATCGCCGGACTCGCCGCTCAGCCAGTGGTCGAAGGATACCGATCCGATGGTGATGACGGGGGACCGGTGGGTGCATCCGTTCAAAGATGTCGGGTTCCATACGGCGGAAAACCGCGATTATTTCGAGAACGGCATCGCCCCGTCCGCGCAGGGAGGGCGTTTCATGCACCCGGATAAGGACGTGGCGTACGATCCGAGCCCGGCGGACGAAAACGGGGACGAAGACGAAGACGGGTAAGAAAAGTCCGGCCGAACAAGCGGCCGCAGACGGCCGCCGCTCCATTCGCCGCACCGCGCCTCGCCCCGCCGGATCGGCGTTGTCGGACGCGCTTTTCCGATCGAGGACTTTGCTTCCGCAAGTCGGGGATGTATAATAAGGGAAAGCGAAAGAACCTTGAAGGAGTGAAGCGTACGATGGCCATGTCATTCGAAGCATATATGCGGGATATGATCCAACCGATGCGGGACGAGTTGACCCGTCTGGGCATCAAGGAGCTGCTTACGCCCGAGGAAGTGGCCCGGGAGTTCGACAATGCGAAAGGAACGACGCTCGTCGTCGTCAACTCGGTATGCGGCTGCGCCGCGGGCCAATGCCGTCCCGGCGTCGCCAAGGCGCTGCAGCACGACGTAACGCCGGATCATCTGTTTACGGTATTCGCCGGACAGGAGAAGGAAGCGACCGCCAAGGCCCGCGAATATTTCGCGCCGTATCCGCCTTCGTCGCCGTCGATCGCCTTGATGAAGGACGGAGAGCTCGTCCATATGATCGAGCGCCATCAGATCGAGAACCGGTCGGCCGACCAGATCGCCGCCGATTTGACGGAAGCGTTCGACCGTTACTGCCGATAACTCCAAGGCACGGCAGCTTAAACGTTCGAGCAAGAAAAAGCCCCTGACGATCCCGCCAAGAGCGCGGTTCGCAGGGGCTTTGCTTTTTTTTGCCGGTTCGGGCATCAGTCGCGAATTTCGACGATAAGCTCGATTTCGACCGGCGTATGGAACGGCAGATCGCTCGTGCCGATCGCGGAGCGGGCGTGGCGTCCGTTCTCGCCGAAGACGTCCACGAGCAGGTCGGAAGCCCCGTTCATGACGTACGGCTGGTCGCCGAAGCCCGGCGCGCTGTTGACGAAGCCGAGCAGCTTGACGATTTTGACGACGCGGTCGAGATCGCCGAGGTAGCCTTTCAGGACGGCCAGGCAGTTGATGATGACTTGACGGGCCGCTTCCCGGCCCTGCTCGATCGTCAGATCGCTGCCGACTTTCCCTTCGTGGATCAGGACGCCGTTCGCGTCCCGCGCGTCTTGGCCGGACAAGTACAGCAGGTTGCCGGTCCGGTTAGCCGGAATGTAGGTGAAGCGGGGCTGCGGTGGCGGCGGAAGCACGATGCCGAGCTCTTCGAGCCGTTTTTCGATTTGTCCCATAAGAATGACCTCCGATTTTCGTTGTAAAAGTTGTAACGGACAGCCGGACGGCCGCCCGGCCGATCAATGACGGCAGCACGCCGACGCGCGGATCAGTCCGCCGACGCGCGCCTGCGTATGCGTTTCGCCGCTGATCGTTTCCACGCCGCCGACGAAGACGCGCGAGATGCCTTCCGGATATTGCCGCGGCTCCTCGAACGTCGCCGTATCGCGGATCGCGTCCGGATCGAAGACGGCGATGTCGGCGATATAGCCGGGGACGAGCAGGCCGCGCTTGCCGAGCTTGAACCGCTGCGCCGGGAACGACGTCAGCTTGCGCACCGCCTGCTCGAGCGACAGCACCCGCTGGTCGCGCACGTACTTGGCGAATACGCGCGGGAACGTGCCGTACAGGCGCGGATGCGGCTTGCCGGTTTCGCAGGTGAGGCTGTCGGAGGCGATCAGCGCCTTCTCGTAGCCGATCACCTGCTTCACGTCGTCCTCGGACATGTGGAAGTAGACGATCGAGATGCGGCCGTCCTCCTCCAGCAGCAAATCCATCATGCAGTCGGCCGGGTGCACCCCGCGCCGCTCGGCGATGTCCGCGATCGACAGCCCTTCCAGATCGCGATTGCGTTCGCCGTTCACGGCCGAGATGATGACGCTGTGCCAGCCGGTCGAGCAGACGAGATTGTCCCACGTCGTCTGCTCTTCGCCGAGCTCCTCGCGGATGCGCCGGCGCAGAGCCGGATCGCGGAACGCGGCGAGCGTCTTCTCGATGCCGCCTTCGAGCGTCCAGGGAGGCAGCACCGTCGTCAGCGTCGTGGAGCCGGCATGATACGGATAAACGTCGCAGGTGACGTCCATGCCGCGGGCGCGGGCGTCCTCGATCAGCTCGATCGCTTCCAGCACCTTCCCCCAGTTCGCCTTGCCCGCCGCCTTCAGGTGGCTGATATGCAGCGGCACGCCGGCCCGCTCGGCGATCCAGATCACTTCCTTGACCGACGGGATCAGGTTGTTGCCTTCGCCGCGAATATGCGTGGACAGCAGCCCGTCGTATTTCGGCAGCACCGAGCAAAGCTCGGCCAGTTCCTCGCGGGACGTATAGCTGCCCGGCGCGTACAGCAAGCCGATGGACAGGCCGATCGCTCCCGCGCGCATGCCTTCTTCCAATATTTGCTTCATCCGCTCGAGCTCGCCGCGGGTAGCCGGCCGGTTGTCGAAGCCGGTCACCGCGATGCGCAGCGCGCCGTGCGCGACATAGGTGGCGACGTTTTCGGAAGGGCGGTTCGCGGCAAGGTGCTCCATATATTGTCCGACCGTTTCCCAAGGCCACTCCCACGACGTATGGCCGAGCACCGGCTGCACGTAGCTGCGAAGCAGCTCGGCCCGGTCTTTGACATAAGGCGCGGGGGCGAGGCCGCAGTTGCCGACGACTTCGGTCGTGACGCCTTGGCGCAGTTTGATGTCGCTGTGCGGATGGTCGAAAATCATCAAGTCGGAGTGGCAGTGGCCGTCGATGAAGCCCGGAGCGACCACGCTGCCGCGGGCGTCGACCGTCCGCGCCGCTTCCTGCTCCAGCTTGCCGACGGCGGCGATGCGGCCGTCCTTTACGCCGACGTCGCCGTAAAACCAGGCGTTTCCCGTGCCGTCCGCGATGCGGCCGCCGCGAATAATGAGATCGAGCATATGCGTTCGTCCTCTCCCGATGAGTTGTAGGCCGGAAGCCGGTCCGTCATTCCGCGAGCTTCCCGATTTCGTTTTTGCCTTCTTCCATGTAGCTGTACAGCGTATACTTCGATATGTTCAAATAGCCGCAAATTTTTTCTCCGCCCTTCTTGATCAGAAAAGCGCCTTTGCGGTCGAGCAGCGCGATCATCTTGATCTTGTCTTCCTTCGTCATCATCGCGACCGGCTTGCCGACTTGCTCCTGCGCCTCCTGAATGAGCGCCTCGAGCAGATCGCCCACGTTCGTGACGAACGATTCCTTCACTTCGGGCTGCAAATTCGTCATCGTCATGCCGTGCAGCGTCTTCTCCGCCATCATGAGCGACGTGATGTCGAAGTTGATGCAGATCGCGCCGACCGGCTTGCCCTCCGCGTTCTTCATGTAGATCGAAGTCGAGCGTAGGATGCGGCCGTCTTTCGTTTGCGTAATGTAATTGAATTTGTTGCCGTTCACCTGATTGCCGCGAAGCAGCTCGAGCCCCAGATTCGTGCCGGGGTCGCCGACGCTGCGGCCGGTCACGTGCCCGTTCTCGATCGCGACGATCGTGCTTTCGTACGGACGGGAATAATCGTGAAGCACGACTTCGCACGATTCGCCGAATTGGGCGGCGATGCCTTGAATGAGATCGGACAAAAACGCGAATTCCTGACGCACGGATTCCATGCGCGGCCATTCCTCCTTCCCGGGCGGAGCGCCGCCCGAATCGCGCGGCGGCCGGTATGCCCGACCGGTTAACCACGTTCGAATGCTTGCGGGGAAAATGGTACCATATCCGGGCGGAAAGAATCAAACAAAAATTTTGTTTGCAACAAAAAAAGTATGGAATGCACTCCGAAGTATGCTAGAATGGGTTACGCAAGTCAGTTGCCGCGAAGTTCCTAAATTTCCGTATGCGCATACACGAGCGCCGAAATGGAGGGCATCATGAGACGTTGGCTCGACAAATCGCTGCAGCGCAAACTGTCGCTGCTGCTTCTCGTCGCCGTTGTGCTTCCGCTGCTGGCAACCGGCGTCGTCTCTTACCGGATCGCCTCGTCGCTGACGGAGGAGAAGGAGAAGCAGTCGGGAACGAATACGCTTCGCCAAATGGCGGACAGGCTCGAATTCATGATCCGGGACGCCGAAAGCATGTCGGTGTTTATCATCGGCCAAAAAGACATTCAGCTTTATTTGGATAACGAACGGGCGGATATTTCGCTGTATACGCTTAATATCGGGTTTTTGACCAACCTTGTTTTTTCCAAGCCGTACATTTCCAATATTACGATTCTTTCGGCGCACGACTATCCGACGCTGTCCAATACGACGATTTTGCGCTCGGGACTTGCGCAGCAGCTGGAACAGAATGAGGAGAAAATGAAGTCCGGCGCGAAATGGTGGACGTCGCTGTACGAAAACCAGACGTCGGCCGACGGGATGAAGCGGGTCGTGTCGCTCGTCCGTCCGATCCGCAGTACGAACCAGTTCCGCAACGTCGGCGTGCTGTCCATCAGCCTCGACGAGAACGAGATGCGCGGCGTTTTGAAAAATGCCGGCTGGGAGAAGCAGGGCTACGTGCTGCTTGTCGACGGGAACGATACGATTTTGTCCGGCGATTCGCCGGAATGGCTCGGGCGGCCGCTGCGCGAGCGGCTGCCGAACCTCGGCGATTGGAACGGCGGCGAGGGAACGTTTACGTACAGCGAGGAAGGCTGGGGAGAGGATACGGTTCTGTACCGCAGCATCGCGGGTACGGGCTGGAAGCTGGTCGGCGTCATTCCGACCCGGACGTACAGGGCGCAAAACGAATACGTGCTCGCCGTAACCGCCGTCGCGATCGGGATCGCGCTGCTCGTTTCCGTCATTTTCGTGCTTCTGTTCATTCGCCGGGTGACGCGGCCGCTTCGCGGGTTGGCCGGGACGCTCAAGGACATGAACCCGGACGAGCCGATTCCGTCGTTCCCGGTGAAGAGCGCCGACGAGGTCGGGCTGCTGCTCCACAGCTTCAACAAGCTGAGCGAGCGGATTTGGCGGCTCAAGGAGCAAGTGCAGATGAACGAGGCGAAAAAGAAAGAAGCCGACATTATGGCGCTGCAGGCGCAAATCAATCCGCATTTTTTATACAATACGCTGTCGTCGATCCATTGGATGGCGCTGATGAACAAGGACGGGCAAATCGCCGAAATGGTCGGCGCGCTCAGCGACTTTCTGCGGTTTTCGCTGAACAAGGGCGAGGAGTTTTGCGCCGTCCAGCAGGAGGTCGCGCATGCGCAAAATTACGCCAAAATTATGTCGATCCGGTTCCAGGACAAGTTCGAGTCGCAGTTTTACATCGATTCGCGGCTGCACGACAAGCCGATGCTGAAGCTGCTGCTGCAGCCCCTGATCGAAAACAGCATCATGCACGGCCTGCAGAAGAAAAAAGGGCGGGGCCAGCTGTACGTCCACGGCGAGCTTCACGGGGATTCGATGACGTTCGTCGTGGAAGATACCGGCATCGGGATGGAAGCGCTCAAGCTGGACGAAGTGAGGCGCAATTTGAACGCGGCCTCCGGAACGAGCAGCCCCGAGCCCGGCCGTTCCGGCTACGGCCTGCGCAACGTGCATCAGCGGCTGCAGCTGCATTACGGCTCCGGCACCGGCCTGCGGATCGAGAGCGAGCCGGGCGTCGGCACGCGCATCACGTTTACGATACCGATGGTGGAGGAGCTTCCATGAAAATCATGATCGTCGACGACGAAGCGATTATACGCAAAGGGCTGTGCACCGTCATCGATTGGAAGGAGCTCGGCCTGACGCTGCTGGAGCCGGCCGAGTCCGCCGAGGAGGCGCTGGAGCGCATTCCGGTCGAAAAGCCGCATATCGTGCTGACCGACATCCGGATGCCCGGCATGGACGGCATCGCGCTGGCCAAGCAGTTGAAATCGATCGCGCCCGATACCGAAATCGTCATTTTGACCGGATACGACGACTTCGCCTACGCCCAACAGGCGCTGCGCGAAGGGGTGACCGACTATTTGCTGAAGACGAGCGGTCCCGAGGAAATTATCAAATCGGCGATGAAAGCGAAGCAAAACATCGTCGATAAATGGGAGGCGCAGCGGAAGGAGCTGGCCCAGACGGCCGCACTGCGCGATCGGCTGCTCGAAAGGCTTGTGACGGGCCAGACGGACCGCGGCGCCGATCTGTCTCCGATCCTGAACCGGATGAAGGAGAAAGGAGTGTATGTCGGCGGCGGCCGCGAGCCGTCCGCGCCGATGCGCGCGATCATCGTCTCGGCTTCGGGTTGGGGCGACGGCAAGCCGGCCGGGCTTCTGCTCGGAGCGGTCGAAAACATGCTGACCGAGCTGCTGCCGTCCGTCTCGCTGCTGAAGAGCGACCGGATCGTGCTCGTCGCCCGCGCCGGGCCGGGCTTCGCCGACCGCGGCGGGCTGGAACGGGCCGTTCGCCGCGTGCGCGACACGCTGAAATGCGCCGTCTTCGCCGCCGCCGGGTCGGACGTCGCGCTGCCCGAGGAGCTGGCCCGCTCGTACGGCGAAGCCGAGCGCATCCACGCTTACCGGGTGCTGCTCGGCGAGCAGAGCGTCTGCGAGCTGCGCGACATCGCGTCGCGAAGCGGAGGGGCGACCGTCTGCCCGCGGCAGGTGGAGGAGGAGCTGGCCGGGCTGCTTATGGCCAACGTTCCGACGCAGCTGCGCCATTTCGTCCACCGGATCGTGCGCGAGCAGACGGACGACCCGGCCGTGACGCCGAAGTCGCTCCAGGCCTACTTGCAGTCGGTCGTCATCGCCGGCCATCGCTGGCTGGAGCGGGCGCGCGGGGGCGGCGGCGCAGGCGGCGGCAGCCCGGCGCAGGCGGCGGCCGACGTCTACTCGTTCGAGGACGATCCGCATCCCGAGGCCGAGCTGTTTCAAATTTTGTCGTCGCTCATGGCGACGTTCCACGACACGATGAGCGACACCCGGCACGCCTACGTGAACCGGGCGATCGCCTACATTCGCGAACGGCTGGACGGAAATTTGACGCTGCAGGAGGTGGCGAAGTTCGTCCATTTGACGCCGAACCATTTCAGCGATGCGTTCAAGAAAGAAACCGGCCAAAGCTATATCGAATTCGTTACGCGGGAGCGGATGCAACGGGCGGCGCACCTGCTCCGCACGACGCCGCTCAAAATAAGCGAGGTGGCGGGAGCCGCCGGCTACGAGGACATCAAATATTTCAGCCAGCAGTTCAAAAAGCATACCGGGCAAACGCCCTCGGAGTATCGCCAATCGCCGGCCGATTGAAAATTTAAAACAGGGGAGAGATCGTACATGCCGCATCTATATCCGGAATTGACGACGCCGGCCGTCGTCGCAGACTTGGACATCGTGGAGCGCAACATCGCGCGGATGGCCGCCCTGCTTAAGGCGCAGGGCATCGCGCACCGGCCTCATATCAAGACGACGAAATCCGTTTATTTCGCCCGCAAGCAGCTGGAAGCCGGGGCGATCGGCATTACCGTCGCGAAACTGGCGGAAGCGGAAGTTTTCGCGGACGCCGGCTTCCAATCCATTCTGGTCGCCTACCCGATCGTCGGCGACGATAAGCTGGAGCGGTTCGCGCATCTGCACCGGAGAACGGAAATGATCGCCACGGTCGACAGCGTCGAAGGCGCGCAGGGGATGTCCAAGGTAGGGGAAGCGACCGGGAAGCCGGTCCGGACGCTGATCGAAATCGACGGCGGGCTGCATCGCGGCGGACGCCAGCCGGGCGACGACGCGGTCCGGTTCGCGCGCGAGATCGCGGCTTATCCCGGCATACGCATCAGCGGCATTATGGGGTATTTCGGCACGATCTACGGGAATCGGGACGAAGCGTCGTTCCGCGAAGCGGTGCGCCGGGAGTCCGAGACGATGCGGGGCGTGGCGCGCTCCCTGCGGGAAGCCGGGATTGCCGTCGACATCATCAGCACCGGCTCGTCGCCCGCCGCCCTGCTGTGCGACGAGCTTCGCGGCGCGACCGAGGTGAGGGCGGGCAACTATATCTTTTTCGACGCCTCCGGGGTGGCCATGGGGCTTGCCCGCGAAGAGGACTGCGCGCTGCGCGTCATCGCGACGGTCGTCAGCACGCCGCTTCCCGGCCGGGCGACGATCGACGCGGGGACGAAGACGCTGACGAGCGACAAGGCCCATCACCGGGAAGGCTTCGGCATCGTCGTCGGTCGGCCGGACATTCGGATCACGGGGCTGAACGAGGAACACGGCTTTTTGCAATTCGACCCCGACGCCGCTCCGCTTCGCGTCGGCGATCGCGTCGAAATCATCCCGAATCATTCGTGCGTCATTCCGAATTTGTGCGACCGGATCAACGGCGTTCGCGGCGGGCGGGCGGAGCTGTCCATCCCGATCGACGCCCGGGGCCGCAATTACTAGGAGGGCGTGATTCGTATGGCAGCCGATTACTTGAAGCTTATAGACGAACGGCGCGTTCGGGAGGTGCTCGCCGACCTCGTCCGCATTCCGAGCGTCAACCCCGGCTTTCCGGGGGGCCACGGCGAGAAGGAGGTCGCGGCTTATGTGACACGCTTTTTCGAAAGGCTCGGGCTGCCTGTCGACGTGCAGACGGTCGAGCCGGACCGCGACAACGTCATCGGCACGATGGCGGGCTCCGCCGATCTTCATCTGCTGTGGGAAGCGCACATGGATACGGTGCAGACGTCCGGCATGACGGTCGATCCGTTCGGCGCCGAGGTGCGGGACGGCAAGCTGTACGGCCGGGGGGCGTGCGATACGAAAGCGTCGCTCGCCGCCATGCTCGTCGCGCTCGAGACGATGGCGGAGCGCAGGCTCGTTCCCGCGGCGACGATCCACCTGGCCGCCGTCGTCGACGAGGAGATCACGTACAAGGGCGTATCGGCGCTGGCGGAGCGCATCCGCCGCGGCGAGCTTCGCTGCGACGCCGCCATCGTCGGCGAGCCGACGCAGCTTCATGCGATTATCGCGCATAAGGGCGTGCTGCGGTTCCGGATCGAAGTGACGGGCGCCGCGGCGCACAGCTCGACGCCGGAGAAGGGCGTCAACGCGATCGAATGCATGGCGGACGTCATCGCGTATTTGAAACGGTACGCCGGCGAACGGTTCGCGGCGCAGCGGCATCCGCTCACCGGGCCTCCGACGCTGTGCATCAGCCGGATCGAAGGAGGCGTCGCGCCGAATACGGTGGCGGAGCGCTGTTCGATATCGGTCGATATTCGCACCGCGCCCGGGCAGGAATGGGAGGACGTCTGGACGGACGTGCGCGAGAGGCTGGCCGGGCTGGAGCCGGAATTGCCCGCAGGCGCGACGATAACGGTCCATCGACCGTTTCTGACCGACTACGCGATGGAAGTCGCCCCGGACGATCCGCTCGTGCTCGCCGTGATGGAAGCGGCGAATGCGTACGCGCCGGACCGGCAAGCCATCGGGGCGCCATATTGCAGCGACGCCAGCAAGCTGACGCGCGTCTCCGTGCCGACGCTCGTGTTCGGACCCGGCGATATCGCGGAGGCGCATACGGCCGGGGAATGGGTCGAGCTTGCCGAGGTCGTTCGCGCCGCGGCCGTCTTCGTCCATACGGCGATGCATTTCGCCGGTCGTGCGGAACAAGAATAAGAACGGTTCGAGCTCCTTGCCGGGAAATATACGGCGAGGAGTTTGTTTTTGGAGCCGGTCGGTCGGTCGGCCGGGCGAGAACCGGAATTTGTCTACCCAACAAGCGAAGGATGTCCCCTGCCTGAACTCTCGCGCGCTGTATATACTAAAGCTGTACCAAAACGAAGAGGGGAGTTTCACGATGAACAAAAAAATAGCGGCAAGTCTCGCAACCGCATTCGTTATGTCGACGCTCGCAGCATGCGGCTCGCCTTCCGACACCGGGGCGAAAACCGGCGGAAACGCCGCGGGGGCGCCGGCCGATAAAGTGAAACTGACGGTGTGGCACAACTATTCCGGGGACGATCTTCGCGCGAAGGCGATTCGCGGCCAAATCGACAAGTTCAAGGCGGCCCATCCGGAAGTCGAGCTGGACACCCAGGCGATCCCTCCCGACGGATACCGCCAGCGGTTGAAAACGGTCGCAGCGGCGAACGAAATGCCGGACGTGTTTTTCACGAACTCCGGTTCGATGATCAAGGAATTTTACGACGGCGGATTGATTCAACCGATTACGCCTCTGCTCAATAAACAGACGGAATGGAAAAACAACTTTACGCCGGGAGCGTTCGATCCGCTTTCGTTCAACAACGAAGTGTACGCGGTGCCGGTCAACGCGTCCGTCACGTCCTTGTTTTTCTACAACAAAACGTTGTTCCAGCAGCACGGCGTAACCGTACCGAAAACGTGGGACGAATTGCTCGCGGCGGTCAAGACGTTCAAAGAGAAAGGCGTTACGCCGATCTCGCTCGGCAACAAAGCCGCCTGGCTCGCGCAGTCGAGCATTTTGAGCTCGCTGGCCGACCGGGTGACGGGCACCGACTGGTTCCTGAAGGCGGTCAAGCAGGAAGGCGCGAAGTTTACCGATCCGGAATTCGTGCAGGCGCTGAGCCTGCTCAAAGGGCTCGCCGACGCGGGCGCGTTCCAGCAAGGCTTCAACAGCCTGGACAATACGCAAATGGAGCAATATTTCATCTCCGGCAAAGCGGCGATGATGATCGACGGCGCCTGGGCGCTCACGAATATGGCGTCGACCGGCACGAAGGAGCAGCTCGATCAAATCGAAGTGACGGTGCTTCCTTCCGTACCGGGCGGCAAAGGCGACCCGAACACGATTTCCGGAGGCGCGGGGGGCGGATTCGCCGTCAGCAAGAAGCTGGCCGGCAAGCAGCTCGACGCGGCGCTCGACTTGATCTACACGATCAGCGGCCCGGAAGGCATGAAAGCGGTAGCCGAAGCGAACCAGATCGTCAACTACAAAATGGACGTCGACCAAACGAAAGTGTCGTCCTTGTTCTATAAAGCTTACAATTTGACGAAAAACGTGAAATTTACGCCGGTATACGACGCTTACCTCAGCTCGCAGGGCGCGGAAGCGATCAATAACGGACTGCAGGAGCTGCTGATGGGCGGCAAGCCCGAAGATATCGCGAAAAAGCTGCAGGACGCGCAGGCCCGATCGCTCGGCAAGTAACCCGGGCGGCGCGAATCCGGCGCCAATTGAATCGGACGCGGCGGCATCGGCTTTTCTGCGGAAAAGCCGATCCGTCTTCTGTCCGGGCTCCTGCGGCGGATGCGCGCGAAAGAAGCCGATAAAAGGAGGTTGACCATGAGCTACGCAAACCGGGCAAGACGTTTCATCTTCATCGGTCTGCTTCCCGCCCTGGCGCTCTACTTGGTATTCGTGATCGTTCCGATTTTTTGGTCGGCGCTGTACGGCTTTTTCGATTGGAAAGGGATCGGGGCGATGAAGTTCGTCGGTTTCGCCAATTATATCGAAACCGTGAAAGACCCCGTCTTCTGGCGGGCGTTCAAAAACAACCTGATCATCGTCGCCGCCTCGATTTTCGGCCAGGTGCCGATCGCGCTCGTTCTGTCGCTCATCCTTTGGAAAAATTCGTGGTTTCACCGCTTCGTCCGCTCGGCGGTGTTTATGCCGATGGTGCTCGCGTCGGTCGTTATCGGCATCATTTGGGGCTATATTTACAACCCGCAAATCGGGATTTTGAACTACGTTCTCGAACAGGCCGGTCTGAGCTCCTGGATTCGCGATTGGCTCGGCGACCCGAAGATCAACATGTATTCGGTCAGCGTTCCGATCATCTGGGCGAATATCGGGCCGTACCTCATCCTGTTCATCGCCGCGATCCAAAACATTTCCTCCGAAGTGGAGGATGCGGCCAAAATCGACGGCGCCGTCGGCTTTCGCAGACTGTACCTGATCGTCGTTCCGATGATATGGGATACGATCAAAGTGGCGATCGTGCTGTGCATTTCCGGCAGCATGAAGGCGTTCGACCTGATTTTCGTCATGACGGGCGGCGGTCCGGCGCAATCGACCGAATTGCTGGCCACCTACATGTACAACAACACATTCAATATTTTCCGCTATGGCTACGGTTCGGCCGTTTCGACGCTGATCATGCTGATCAGCATGGCGCTCGTCGTCGGCAGCCAGCTGCTGATGAAACGGAAAACGTAACGCCAACGGCGATGGGGAGGCATGACGGGGATGCTGCATATAACCGCTAACGAGACGACGGCCCACATGGGCTCCGGGCCGCGGGCAGGCGTGTTCCGAAAAGGAAAGGCGTGGGCGGGCAACCTGCTGCTGGCCGTCTATGCGCTGCTTACGCTTTATCCGCTCATATGGCTGTTTATAAGCTCGTTCAAGTCGAATCAAGATTTTTACGGCAAGCCTTTCGCTTTGCCGTCCGTATGGCAGTTCGAAAATTTCGCGAAGGCGTGGAAAATCGCGGGAATCGGCACGGCGCTGACGAACTCGGTCATCGTCACGTTCGCCTCGATGGCGCTGACGCTGTTTCTCGGGACGTTGGCCGCCTACGTGCTGTCCAGGCTGGAGTTCCGCCTGAAGGGACCGATTATGGCGCTGTTCGTGCTCGGGATGCTCATCCCGATTCACAGCACGCTCGTGCCGCTGTTCATTATGATGAAAAAGCTGTTCATCCTCGACACGTATTGGGCGCTCATTTTGCCGTATACGGCGTTCGAGCTGCCGGTCGCCATTTTCGTCGTCGCCGCCTATTTGACTTCGGTGCCGAAAGAAGTGGAGGAAGCGGCGATGATCGACGGCAACGGCTACTGGGGCATCTTTTTCCGGATCATTTTTCCGCTCGCCGTACCGGCGATGGCTACGGTCGCCATTCTCGCCTTTTTGCGGTTTTGGAACGACTTCGCGTTCGCCCTCGTGTTCATCAACAAGCAGGCGCTCAAAACGCTGCCGCTCAGCCTGTCGATCTTTTCCGACGGGTTCGGCACGGACTACAGCCTGACGATGGCGGCGATGGCCATTGCCGTCATTCCGACGATCGTCATTTATCTCATTTTCCAGGAGCAAATTATGAAAGGAATGGTCGCGGGCGCGGTGAAAGGCTGAGCCGGCGGCTGCCATACAAAAAGCTGCGGCGCGCTCCGTCCGGGGACGATGCCGCAGCTTTTTTTCATAGTTAAAGGAAGTGAGCTTCGATAAGCGTTATAGCGAATCCTTGCTGCTGCGAGGGCGGCATAGCCGGCCCGACGGAATTAGCTTCGAAGCCGCTCGGCATGCTGAATATACCGGAATTTCTCCTGCTATTCCTTTTCCGAATAGGTGTTGGTCCTTACGAACGGGAAAAGCTCCCGATAAATCGGCACCACATCGACAAAAAGCCGCGATTTGGGCGAGTTTAACGGGAGGTATTCCTGAAACTTCGGGCAACTGAGGGGAAATCGGTAAAATAGCAGGAGGTTTTACCGGTAAACTTTTCCATCCTCCCGACTTAGACGTTTTTCTCAGGATGAAGCGCCCGCCGCCCGAAACAGCTCCGGCAAATAGCGCCGCGCCGCTTCCAGCAGCTCGTCATCGGACAAGCTGGTCGTCCGTCCGTCTTCGTATTGGGCGACGACCCATTCGTACATCGCCTGCACGCCTTCGGCCCGTTTGTCGATGCGCGCCGCGCCGGTCAGCTTCAGCTGGCGATTGACCCAATGCGCGACGCCGGCCGTGCCGGCTTTGTCGGTGACGAGCACGCCTAGCGGCCGATTGAGCAGTTTGTCGGTATCGAAAATATTGTAAATTTCTTCGTTCTTAATAATGCCGTCGGCGTGAATGCCGGCCGCGGTTACGTTGAACGACTTGCCGACGAACGGCGTCATCGGCGGAACCCGGTAGCCGAGCTCGCGCTCGAAATAGTCGGCGATTTCGGTCACGATCCGGGTATCGACCGACGTATCGCCCGTCAGCCCCATATATTCGAACAGCAGCCCCTCGATCGGCGTATTGCCCGTCCGTTCGCCGAAGCCCAGCAGCGTCCCGTTCACGCCCGAGCAGCCGTACAGCCAGGCCGTCGCCGCATTCGTCAGCACTTTGTAAAAATCGTTATGCCCGTGCCATTCGAGCTGCGCCGACGCGATGCCCGTCTCCGTACGGAGCGCGTGCAGCAGCCTCGGCACGCTGCGGGGCAGCGCCGCCCCCGGATAGCCGACCCCGTAGCCCATCGTATCGCACAGTCTCACCTTGACCGGGATGCCGCTTTCCTCGGACAGCCGCACGAGCCGCTGCACGAAAGGAACGACGAAGCCGTACACGTCCGCGCGCGTCACGTCCTCCAGATGGCAGCGGGGGCGAATGCCTTCGTCCAGCGCCGCCCGGACGATCGACAAATATTGCTCCATCGCCTGCTCGCGGTTCATTCCCAGCTTCATATGAATATGGTAATCCGAGCACGACGTCAGAATACCCGTTTCGCGGATGCCCATTTCTTTCACGAGCTGAAAGTCTTTCGCGACGGCCCGAATCCACGCCGTAATTTCCGGGAACTCGTAGCCGCGTTCCTGGCAAGCCCGCACCGCCTGCCGGTCTTTCTCGCTGTACAGGAAAAATTCGGTTTGGCGTATGACGCCCTTCGGGCCGGACAGGCGGTGCAGCAAATCGAACAGCTCCGTTATTTGCTTCACCGTGTAGGGCGTGCGCGCCTGCTGGCCGTCGCGGAACGTCGTATCGGTAATGAAAATGTCGCCGGGCCGGTCCATCGGCACGTCGACTCCGTCGAAAACGATCAAAGGAGGCCGGTCGTAAGGAAAATGCTCGCGAAGCAAGTTCGGCTCTTGGCGGGCGGAATGGATATGCTCGTTCATGCAAGGTCACCCTTTCGTCATTTGCATTTATTGTATTCCATGAAGGTGATAAAATAAACTTTATATATTTTATTGAGTATATAAAAATTGTTTATCGTTATGCTCGCTGGTTCGAAAACCGTTGCACTGCGCTCCGGTATCGGGTATGATCCAAAAAAGGACGAAAACGGGGAGGGAATGCGATGACGATCGGCACGAACCGCGGTCTGCAAGCCGGCGGACGAAGGGCGGACATTTCGCCGTTTGCCGCGGCATCGTTTTTTCCGTTTTCCTTTATCCGTTATCGCATGGCGCCGGAGTCGCAGCCGACTCGGCGCTATTTTTTTGCCCGTCCAACCTATTGTTACGGAGGTGCTCGTCGATGAAGTACAAGCGCATATTGGTCAAATTGAGCGGAGGAGCGATGGCCGGCAAGGAGGCCGTCGGCTTCGACCACGGGCGGCTTGCGCATATCGCGGACGAGGTGGTCGCCGTCGCGCGGCTCGGGGTGGAGGTCGCGATCGTCGTCGGCGGCGGAAACATGTTTCGCGGCAGCATGGCGGAGGCGTGGGGAATCGATCGCGCCGAAGCGGACAATATCGGCACGCTGGCGACGGTCATGAATTCGCTCATGCTTCGCGGCGTGCTGAAGGCGAAGACGGACCGGGACATCCGCGTCATGTCGGCGCTTGCCGTCAACGCGGTGGCCGAGCCGTACATTCGGCTGCGGGCGATTCACCATTTGGAGAAAGGGTACATCGTCATTTTCGCCGGCGGAAACGGGCAGCCTTACGTCACGACCGACTATCCGTCCGTGCAGCGCGCGCTGGAAGTGAACGCGCAGGCGATCCTCGTCGCCAAGCAGGGAGTGGACGGGGTGTACGACGGCGATCCGAAGCTTCATCCCGGCGCGAAGCTGTACGCGCAGCTTCCGTACGAGGAAGTCATTCGCCGCGACCTCAAGGTGATGGATTCGTCCGCTTTTTTGCTGGCGCGCGATTACGGTCTCCCGCTTCACGTCTTCAATTTCGACCGGGCCGGGGCGATGAAACGGATTTGCGAAGGCGAAAGCGTCGGCACGCTCGTGACGGCCGGCGTATGGGCGAAGTTTGCGGAATGAGGGGGCGGCTTATATGGGATGCGATGCGGATTTTGGCGGGTAAGAGTGACGCGGGTATGTCAAAACTATTTCCTTTTCGCCATTTAGGCTTGAATTCTGACGAGCGTGCACTATACTTGATGTTAGAAAGGCTGACGTAAGCAGCGACAAAATCGAATAACGCAGGAAGGTGTGGGGACGATGAGCTTGCAGCAGGACATCATCGCGCGTCTCGGCGTCAAGCCGGAAATCGACGTCGATGCGGAAATTCGCAAACGGGTCGATTTTTTGAAAAAGTACGTGTTGGACAGCAATACGACAGGGCTGCTCATCGCGATCAGCGGCGGCGTGGACAGCGCGGTGGCGACCGGCCTGTGCAAAATGGCGACCGACGAGCTGACGAAGGAAACCGGCCGCGACTATATTACGCTCGGCGTCTTCCAGCCGTACGGCGAGCAGGCCGACATCGCCGACAGCTACTCGGTCGCGGAAGCGTTCAATTTGACGCACAAGGCGGAAACGAACATCGAGCAGGCGGTCGACGAAATCGCGCTTGAGGTCGAGTACGCGTTCAAGTCGCTCGGCACCCCGCGCCATCTGAGCCGCGGCGGCAAAGGGAACGTGAAGGCGCGCACGCGGATGGTGATGCAGTATGCGCTCGCCTTCGACATGAACCTGCTCGTCGTCGGGACGGACCACGCTTCCGAGGCGATAACCGGATTTTTCACCAAGTACGGCGACGGCGCGGTCGACATTACGCCGCTCAGCTCGCTGAACAAGCGTCAAGTGCGCCAGCTGGCCGTACGGCTCGGCGTGCCGCAGCCGATTCTGGACAAGGCGCCGACCGCCGGCCTGTGGGACGGACAGACGGACGAAGCCGAGCTGGGCATTACGTACGACGACAACAGCGATTATTTGGAAGGCAAGACGATCGATCCGGCCGCGCGGGAAAAGCTGGAGAAGCAATATTTGAAAACCGAGCACAAGCGGTCCCCGATTCCCGGCATTTGATTCGAAGCCGGCGGGCGAAACGGCGCGGGCGTCCGATCGGACGTTCGCGCTTTTTCGCTTCGCACGAACACGCGTCGACACGATTTGCCATGCGTTTGCTGGACGCGTTGTTGCCGCCCATGGTATGATGAATAGTAAAAAATACCAAATAATGGGTAGGTGTGGGCGTTCCATGGCTGTCGCTGCCAAAAAAAATGTATACCGGCTAGGGCGCGAGCGCGCGGAGCTGCAGGAGCATCATTCGCTGTTGTATTGGTGCGCGGCCGCGTTCGCATTGGCGTTTTTATGGATCGCGCCGTTCCAAACCGGTTTGTTTTACGGCTCGAGCGCGAAATATGAAGGGCCGATTTACTCGGCCATGGTATGGACCGCGATCGCGTCGCTGGTGCTGGCCGTTTATTGCTTTAACCGGTGGCGCTTGAGCGAAGTGCGCGATGCGTACGCCGTCGCCGTCTGGGTCGTGCCGCTCGGCTACTTGCTGTCGCTTGTCAATGCGGTCAGCCGGCATCACGGCGAAAATTTGCTGCTGTTCCACGTCATGTACGCCGTCTTCTTTCTGACCGGTCTATGGATCGCCCGGAATCGGGTCGGACATGCGGCGCTCCGCGTCGGCATCGTTTGCTCCGCTTATGCGGTCGTCGCGTTTTGCTTGCTGAACATGTTCGGGAACGTTTATTTTTACGACGCGGTCATGCGGCAAGGAAATGAGGTGCGGCTGACGTCCGTGTTCCAGTACGCGAACGCGTTCGCCGGATTTTTGATCGTTCCTCTGCTGTGCGGCCTGCAGCTGATCGTCTCGTCGCGAAAATGGTATGTGACGGCCGTTCACGCCGTCATGCTCGTGCCGGTGCTGCTGTCGTTTTTCTTGACGCTGTCGCGCGGCGGTCTGGTCATGCTGCCGTTCATTTTGCTGGCCTTTTTGCCTTTTTTGGCGTTCGAAAAGCAAATTCGCTTTTTCGTCTACTTGCTCGTCGGCAGCGCGGCTTCCTTGCTGATCACCGATACGATCCGCGATACCGCGCTGACGGTGCTGGATACGATGACGGCGCGGCGCGGCCCGGACTTTAAAGTGAAGGACACGCTGTCCTTGTTCGATCCGCTGTCGTTCGGCGGCTGGAGTACGCTGCTTGTCGTCTCGCTGCTTGCGGCGGTCGCGATCGTTTTGCTGCATCATGCGGTCATGCCTCGGGTCGACATGCGGATCGCCCGAATCGCCGGCGCCAAGCATGCCCGCTTGTACTTCCCGGGCCTGATCGTGCTCGGACTGGCGCTCGGCTTGTTCGCCGCGGCCGGGCAGTCGTCCGTCGCGAAGGTGCTGCCGGAAGCGCTCGCCGCCCGCGTGCAAAGCATCAATCTGCAGCAGCACAGCGTATTGGAGCGGTTTACGATGTACCGCGACACGTTCAAGGCGCTGCGGGATTATCCGTTGTTCGGGGCGGGCGGCAACGCTTGGGCGAATTTGTATCCCCAATATGCCAACAATCCGTATACGGTCAACCAAGTGCACAGCTTTTTGCTGCAATATATGGTGGAAATCGGATCGGTCGGGGTGCTGCTGCTGGTCGCGTTCGTCGGCTCGATCTTGTATTTGTTCGCGAGACGGTACTTCGCCGGACGTTCGCCGGAAGGGGAGCGCGATCTGCTGTTTTACGCCGTCGTCGTGGCCATTTTGTTCCACAGCTTGATGGATTTCGAAATGAGCTACGTGTACGTGTCGGCGCTCGTCTTTTTGAGCTTGGGCGGACTCGCGTCCGGCTTTGACGGGCGGCTGCGCCGGCGGCGGACCGGGGATGCGGCGGAGCCGGTCAAGCCGGAGAAGAAGGGCAAGGAGCGAAGCTGGCGCCGCTATGCGCTTCCGGCATGCTTCGCCGTCGTATCGGCGCTGTTTCTGGTCGTCTCCGTCATTCGCTGGAGCGCGGACAGCCGGTATAACCAGGCCCTGCAGCTCGCAGGGGAAGGAAAGCCGCTGGAAGAGGTGCTCGTGCCGTTGGACAAGGCGCTTCGGCTTCAGCCGGACAACCCTTATTACGCGCTGATCCGAGTCAATTTCATGGAGCAGGTGTACGAGAAAACGAAAAACGAAGCGTATTACGCCGACGCGACGCAATGGCTCGCTTCGATCAAACGGGCCGAACCGTACGACCGCAACGTCTTCGAAGCGGAGTACGCCCATTACATGGCGAAAAACAAGCCGGAGGAAGCGTCCGTCTTGATGCAGGAAGGCCTGAAGCGGTACCCGTGGGTCATCGCCATGTACGAGCGCGCGGCTGCGCTGCATCTGCAGCTTGGCGAAAATGCGCGGCAAGCCGGGATGAAGACGGCGGCGGATTCGCATTGGTCCGCCGGCGTACGGCTGCACGAGGTAATCGTCGCGAGGTTGAAGAAGCTGGAGTCGCTGCCGGAAGGGCAGATGGCGGGGAGCGCGTTCGGCGTAACGCCCAGCCTGTCGCTCACGTTCGGGCAAATGTATTTCATCCGCGGCGACGCGGCGAAGGCGGCCGAGCTTCTGGCCGCGACGACGGGCGATCAGCTCGACGCGGCGATCAGCAGGCCGGGGACGCGCTGGTATTTGGCGGCGCTGCAAAAGGCGGGCAAGCCGGACCAAGCGCTGTACGACAAGTTTACGAGCCGTTACCCGGAGGAGAAGCAGGAAATCGAGGCGATCGTTTCGACCGTCCTGTAAGGATCGGGCCCCGGCCTGCGCACAAGCCGGGGCTTTTTCCCGTTCTCCGGCGAACGGCGGTTGTTACGCCATCTCGTTGCCGCTTGTATAGACGATCAGCGTTAACGTCGCTGCGGACACCTCTACGGCCGCCGACGTCGGGTTTTCATGATAAACGGTAATGGTGTCGGCCGCGGTCACTTTCGCATATATACGCGTGCCTTTCAGATTGCCTCCGAAAAACGCATCCACAACGTGACCGACCGACGCAAACGATTGAGCAACCGAACCGGTTGCCAGATTTACAATATTCGGGGCCGCTGTTGCGACCGCTGCGGCTGTTGCCAATTGACTGTATTGCACCATATCGGACGGCGGCTTTAAGGTGCCTTCTTGGACACAAAGACTAAAGTCAATGTTTTGCTCATGAAGTGCGACATGGCTTGAATTTGTCGTATTGACCGGATACATGAAGTCGCCGACCGCAAACTTGCCGCCGCTATAATTCGCGTTCAGACTGAATGCGTTCCGGCTGTCGACCTTCGGTTCGTCCTGCATATAAACGGGAGCAATCGGGAATCCGTTTGCGTAAGCCCCGATGTGCTCGATTTCGATACGGGCGCCGACCGGCAAAGTGATAATAAAATTACCTGTATTGACAAGCTCGTTGAGGTTACGGACCGTCGCTAATTTCCATCCGTTGCCGTAATCGACAATGTCGTCGCCGACGGTTATGCGTCTGTTCGTGCCGTTGTACTCCAGAACGTTCAGCTTAAAGTTGCGCGGATCGAAAGGCGCGATCTCCCTGTAAAGAATACAAACATATGCGTCCAGCTGCTTGTTTTTGATAGGGAAAGCAAGCTCTGCAGACTCGTTCCCTTTATTCCACAAACGAATGCCGTTCCTGCTTGTAAAACCCGTCCATGTCGATTCAAAACGCTTAACATCGTAAACAAGCTTTTTATTGACGGTATTCCCGTTCATGCGAACGCCATACATGCCGTATTTGAAATCGTACTGAGGCAGGAACTCAAAAAAATCGTCAATAAGCTGCGGGTTTCGTCCGAAGTCGAAAGCCGACGACATTAATAATTGGTTGTGCCCCTCGGTCGGGTTATCCGTCTCCGTCCAAGTTTTTGCGGCATAGTCATACTTGGCGAAGTAACCTTCCGTGAATTTAATGTAGCAATCTTCCGTTTCTTTATAAGTCACATTCGACTTGAAAGCAAAGCCGCCCCAGCGGTGGACCGGGTTTAATTCAAAGAAGCAGTTGAAATACTCGGTATACCCTCCGCCCCAGAACGAGCCGGCGCACGTATCGTACACAACCGCCTTGGCAGGTTTTACGGCGGCTCCGGCATGCGCGTCATTGAAACCGTTTACGGACAAACCTCCGCCCTCGTTGCGTACGTAGTAGTCTGCAATGTTTGCAGCGCCTGCTCCTCTGACAATATAACCGCCGCCAACCGTTAAATTGGTGCATTGCGTTACGTTGGCTTGGTTCCAGAACCCCAGCAAACATTCGTGGAATGCGCAGTTTCGCAATTCGTTTTCATAGAAGTTGCCCCGACGGGTGCCGGTCCACGGGGAAGTATCCAGCGGGTACAGATGGCAGCCGATTGCAAACCGCTCGACAAGCACATTATCGAGAACCCATTTGTAAGCATTCGCGCCATTAAAGCATCTGTTAGCGTGAACGGTCGAGGTTTTGGTGACGTTTCCAACGAAAACCCCGCCTTTGAACCGGACGCCTACTATGGTTTGCGCATTCCATCCGGTTTTTACCGCAAAAGCGTCCGCCATTTCCTCATAGTTCGGGCTAAATAAATCTCTGGATGTCGTCGGGTCGAAGAAAATCGCGGCATTACCCAAAAATTCAATAGAAGTGCCGGACCGGACATACAAGGTGTCGCGCACATAATAAGCGGCATCATGCACTTCAAATACGTGATTGACCGTTGCGCCGTACTTCATTTTAGAGATGTTGTTATTGTCAGTGTAGGCCGCGGGGCTCCGCAAGGGAATGCCGCAGCGATGACCCGGGCCCCCTCGCGATGACTTTTCTCGTCATCGTGGTATGGATGTCATCGTTGCGGTATGCGCCGCTTTTCTTGAGCGGACAGCGGCATCCGGGCAATTACCGTACGAAACGGCGCTTTCACGGTTGCCTCCTTCCGGCCGATGGGCTACTCTTAGAGTAACGCCATTATTTTGGTCATACCATCATACAGAGGGGGCGGGGCGGCTTGGCGGGAATTGTCATCAGCCCTAATGCAATCGTTTACATCATAACCGGATTCGAGGTGACGCCCGGATGCGCATGAAATGGCTTCATAACGTTCAAACGCGCCATTTTTACTACAAAGTGATCGCCGTTACGCTGATCTTGTCTTTGCTGCCCATGCTCGCAACCAGCATCGTCTATTACCAGAACGTCAAATCCTCCGTCCAGCAGGAGCTGCGCCAGGCCAACGGCAGCTATTTGAACCAGACCGCCAATGCGATGGAAATGATGATCGATCAAATCGGGAACAGCTTTCGGCAG
The DNA here is from genome assembly GCF_036577625.1 of Paenibacillus sp. GYB003. Taxonomy (NCBI): domain Bacteria; kingdom Bacillati; phylum Bacillota; class Bacilli; order Caryophanales; family Paenibacillaceae; genus Paenibacillus; species Paenibacillus sp. GYB003. The sequence continues at coordinate 88,030 of NZ_JARBDC010000084.1, forward strand.
TTGACGCTGGAAGGCACGACGATGCGCCAATTCGAGCTGTTTCCGCGCGGCGCGTACTACGAAATGCTGACGGGGGAGCTGCAGGACGAGGACTTGCCCGCGCTGGAATCTTACTTGAACGGCAAAAAACAGGCGCTAAGCAACTTGCGCGCCTTGAAGCTGTCGAACGAGTTCATCCATTCGGTCTATTACTTCGACAGCGTCAAAAAACTGATCATGACGTCCGATTTGCTGGTGTACGATCCCGACCGCTTCTACGACGAAGGCTGGAACCGGTTCCCGGCCGGCGATCCGGCGCTGCCGATGATTCTCGACATGAGGAGCGCCAAGACGGCGGAGGGCGCCGCCCTGAACGTGATTCCGCTCGTATACAAAACGTCGATCCAAGGAAACGTGCTCGTCATCAACCTCGACGCGGACCAAATTTACGAGAGCTTCGTGCGCAAAACGGGCAGCGAAACGAACCGCCCTTTCTTCGTTTTGTCGTCCGGCGGAAAGCCGATGCTCTACGATTCCGGGAATCCGGTGAACGTCCGGATCGGCAACAGCCCGTTCTGGCAAAAGGAAAACGGCGGCGGGCCGAGCTTTTTCGAGGAGGAGGCGGACGGGGAGCGTCTGTTTGTCACATGGGTCAAATCGGATCGACTCGGCTGGACGTTCGTTTTCGCTTCGCCGCTGGGCGAGTTGTACCGCAGCGTCGACAAGGTCATGAGCATGATCGCGCTGTACAGCTGCGTGCTGGCCTCCGCCGCTTGCCTGCTGGCGCTGCTGCTCGCGCGTCATTTGTATGCGCCGATCCGCCGTATGCTGCAGTTTATCAAAAGCACGGACGACCGCTACGCAAGCGTCGCGACGGGCGAATGGCAGGTGATCCGCAGCAGCTTCGAAGAGGCGTTCGAGGACCGGTGGAGCTTGCGGCACCGGCTCAAGGAAAGCTTGCCGGCCTATAAAGAATCGTTCGTCCGCTCGCTGCTCCGCCAGCATGCGTACGAAAGCGAATATATGAGGGAGCGGCTCGACTATCTCGGCTTCGACATCGAATTGGAGCGTCTGCTGCTGATGGCCGTCATGCCGGAACGCCCGGACGGCCGGCTGGCCGATGCGGAAAGCGAAAGCCTTGACAAGGTGCGCCTGACGGATACGATCGGATCGGTCCTTCCCGCGGACTGGAAACGGATCGTGTGCGAAGCTGCGGACGGGACATTCGTCGTAATCGTCAACGGCGGCCCCGACGCGCTCTCCGACTTGTTCGCCAGCGCGGACCTGTTGATCCGCACGATCGGGGAACGGCTCGGGATCGGCTGCTCCATCGGCATCGGCAAGCCGTGCGCTCACGCGAGCGAACTCGCCGGAGCGTACGCGGAGGCGGTCGAGGCGCTGCGGTACCGGGGAATCGTCGGCACGGGCCAAGTCATTTATATTGAGGACGTCAGGCTGGAAGGGACCGCGCCGCTCCATTATCCGTCCGACAAAGAAGAGGCGCTGAACACGTACATTATGAACGGGGATGCGGAACAGGCGCTGCGGCTTGTCGATCAGATCGTCAGGGAGATCAGCGGGGAGAACGGAAGGGTGCACGTCCGCCAAATCCAATACGCGCTCATGCGGCTCCTCGGCAGCCTGGTCGCGACCTCGGGCCGATCGAACGTCGATCTGTCCGCGCTGGCCGGCGAGAAAAACAACCTGTACGAAACGCTTCTCCATAAAGACGATCTTCAAGAAGCGGTGCAGTGGCTGCGTAAGCTGGTTGCGGCGCTGGCTTCCGGCTTCGGTACGGCTTTCCGGGAGAAAAACAACCGGTACGTCGACCAAGCGGTCCGAATCATCCGCAGCGAGCTCGACAAGCCGCTGTCGCTCGTCCAGATCGCCGACAGGCTTCGTCTCAATCCCTCGTATTTGAGCCGGATTTTCAAGGAACACACCGGGCAATCGTTTACCGATTACATGACGAAAGCGCGTATGGACAAAGGCAAGGAACTTTTGCTCGAAACGGATTTGAAAATCAAGGAAATCGGCGAACGGGTCGGCTATTTGAAAAGCGATTATTTCATCAAGCTGTTCCGCGAATGCGTCGGCATGACCCCCGGCGAGTACCGCAAGGCGCGAAGCGAGCCGTAAAACGTCCATTTGCGGATGCCGCAACGATGACATGCATACCGCGATGATGAGAAAAGTCATCGCGAAGGGGGCCGAGGTCATCGCTGCGGCATTCCCTTGCGGAGCCTCGCGGCCTATACTGGCAATCACAGTGCACTGTGCGTCGTCGCGAAACGCATTGCCGGCATGGTTGAAAACGATTACGAAAGGGGTAGCTTGCATGTTCGACAGAAAGAGGACAATTTCGTTGGCGGCGGCGGCGCTGCTGGCGGGAGCCGTCGCGGGATGCACGTCCGGCAACAAAGGGGAAGGAAAACCGGAAGCGTCCGGAAACGGGACGAATCAGGGCGCCGCCAAAAAAATCGAAAAGGTGTACGTGTACGCCAATTTCGGCAATCTGTCCAGCAGCAACACGGTCAGCAAACCGGAAGCGGTGGAGGAAGTCAAAAAGGTCGTCATGGACAAAATCGGCATCGAAATCGTACCGATCATTCCGCCCAAAGGTTCGGAAGCGGACAAATTGAACGTGCTGCTCGGCTCCAACGAGCCGCTCGATATTTTCGCGGGCTCGATGACGACCCATCAGGCGAACGGGGCCGTCCGGCCGATCGGCGATCTGCTGGACAAATACGGGAGCAACATCCGCAAGCTGTGGCCGGCCGAGTGGAAGACGTCGTGGGAGGCGCTGACCACTTCGGACGGGAAAATTTGGGGGATCCCGACGGGCGCTCCGGTCGCAGGCAACGGCGTGCTTTTGCGCGAAGACTGGTTGAAGAAGCTCAATCTGCAAATGCCGAAGACGATCGACGAATATGAACACGTCCTGAAGGCGTTTAAGGATCAAGACCCTGCGGGCTCCGGCCAGACGATCCCGCTGCTTACCGACCTCGCTTCCTTGAACGGCGGGTTTGCCGCGGGCTTTATGGATATCGGCTACGGCAACTGGGTCGACAAGGACGGCAAAGTGAAACCGCCGCAGCTGCATCCCGGCTACCGCGAGTTTGTCGCCAAAATGGCCGACTGGTACAAGAAAGGCTATATTTTCAAAGAGGCGTTCTCCTCCAACCGGACCCGCCAGATCGAGCTTGTGAAGCAAAACCGCGTCGCCTCGGGCGTCGTATGGAACACGACGATTACCGCGAACGAGTATCTGCTCCGGCAAAACGTCCCGGAAGCGAAGTACGGCGTAGCCGCGGAGCTGAAAGGGCCGGCCGGCAATTTGACGACGCTGGGAGGCGTCAGCACGGGCGGAATCATGATCAATAAGAACGCCAAAAACCCGGAAGCGGCCATCAAGCTGATCGACTGGGTGCACTCGGATATCGAAAATTACTTCACGCTCTTTTTCGGCATCCAAGGCAAACATTGGAAGTATACGGATAAGGAGAAAAAGATGATCGAAGGCTTGAATACCGACTACATGGGGGATTTGATACCGGGATTGACGTTCGCCTATACGGTGCAATACGAGAAAAACGATCCTTCGTTCGGACCGCAGTACGACTTTATCCGGAACTATATTACGAACATGAACCGGGTGAAAAAGACCGGCCTCGCCGATACGGAATACAAGTTCGACGCGAAGACGATCAACGAAAAAGTGCCGACATCCGGAGACATCGCCCGCATGATCGAACAGGAAACGATCAAGTTCATTACCGGGGCCAGACCGATCGGCGAGTACGACAAGTTCGTCGAAGAGCTTGCCAAGGCCGGACTCGACAAGTGGATCGAAGCGTATACGGCGGAATATAACCGGGTAAAGGGCAACTAACGCCGGCAAGCGGAGGGGGGTTCGGCCGGCAGCCCTCCTCCGGGCTTGAATCGGGCCGGCTTTGACGGGAGGAAACGGAGTTGGTCAGCCATTGAATGCAAAGACGTTGCGATTGATCAAGAAGCATAAGCTGCATTATGCGCTTGTCATTCCGGGCATGCTGTATTTTCTTGTTTTTCATTACGGACCGATGTACGGCATTATGATCGCGTTCAAGCAGGTAGCGCCGTTCGACGGCTGGAAGGGCATTTTTTCGGCGGAATGGGTAGGACTGAAACATTTTCGCGATTTCGCTTCATCCTATTATTTTTGGGATATTATGGGCAACACGCTGGCGATCAGCTTTTATCGGATCGTATTCGGCTTTCCGGCGCCGATCCTGCTCGCTCTGCTCATCAACGAGGTGCGGCACGCGGGTTTTAAACGGGTCGTGCAGACGATCTCGTATTTGCCCCATTTTTTGTCGATGGTCATCGTGGCCGGTCTGCTGACGGCTTTGCTGAGCGCGGACGACGGCTTTATCAAGGGACTGCTGCAGCAGTTCGGCGTCGAGCCGATTCCTTTTTTGACCGATTCGGCGTATTTCCGCTCGGTGCTTGTCGTATCGGGCATTTGGAAGGAAGTCGGCTGGAGCACGATCATTTATTTGGCGGCCATCGCCGGCATCGATCAGCAGCTGTACGAGGCGGCGAAAGTCGACGGAGCGGGACGCTTCAAGCAAATCTGGCATATTACGCTCCCCGGCATCAGCCACATCGCGATCATTTTGCTCATTTTGTCGATCGGCCATATAATGGATGCCGGCTTCGAGCAAGTGTTTCTGCTCTATTCGCCGCCGGTGTACGAGGTCGCCGACATTATCGATACGTACGTGTATAGGAAAGGGCTCGTCGAGGTCAACTATTCGTTCGCTTCCGCGGTCGGCTTGTTCAAATCGGTGATCGCGCTCGTCCTCGTCGTAGGCACGAACTATTTGGCCAAAAAATTCGGGCAGGAGGGGATCTGGTAGCATGAAGCCGAAAACGGCCCGAAGACGTCCAAGCGGCGGCGAAGCTGCCTTTCAGACGTTCAACTACGCGTTCCTCGTTCTGTTGTCGCTGGCGTTCGTCGTTCCTTTTCTGGCGATCGTCTCAACGTCGTTCGTCGGGGAAAGCGAGCTGATCCGGAGGGGGAATTTCATCCTGATCCCGGAGCGGCTCGATTTTAGCGCCTACAAGGTGCTGCTGTCGGAAGGCTCGATGCTGTATCACGCCTACGGGATTACGTTTCTGCGGGTCGTCGTCGGCACGGCGCTCAACCTGCTGTTCACGTCGATGCTCGCGTACGGCTTGTCCAGAAAAGATATGCCGGGGCGCAACGGGTTCATTACGATCGTGTTCATTACGATGCTGTTCGGCGGCGGCTTGATTCCGACCTATTTGCTGCTCAAGTTTCTGCATTTGACCGATACGTTCTGGGTCATGATCGTGCCCGGACTCATCAGCGCCTGGAACCTGCTGATCATGAAAAACTTTTTCGCGCAAATTCCCGAAAGCTTGATCGAATCGGCGACGATCGACGGGGCGAGGCCGCTGACCGTTCTTGCGCGCATCGTCTTTCCGCTCAGTCTGCCTACGTTCGCGACGATCGGTTTATTTTACGCCGTCGGGCATTGGAACGCCTGGTTCGACGCCACCATTTACATCAACGATCCGAACCTGATGCCGGTGCAGGTGCTGCTGAGACGGATCGTGCTGTCTTTCTCCAGCCAGGATCTCGATGCGGAGATGCTGAACGGGGTGGCCGACAAACCGACGGCGCAAAGCTTGCGGGGTGCGATGATCGTGGTGACGACGTTGCCGATTTTGTTCGTTTATCCGTTTCTGCAGAAGCATTTTGTGAAAGGCGTATTGACCGGCTCGCTGAAGGGCTAATCAACCGAAGGAGTGGAGAACGTATGGAGCAGTTGGGCAAGATCGTATTGGATTTGCGTCCCGGACCGGGAAATCCGCGAAACAGCGAAGGGGCTTTCCTGGAGCTCCGGGACGGCAGGCTGATGTTCGCCTACAGCCGGTTTACCGGCGATTCCGCCGACGATTATGCGAAAGCGTGCATCGCGGTGCGCTATTCGTCCGACGGAGGCGATTCGTGGACGGGCGACGCCGTCATCGCGCAGCCGGAAGATCATGACGCCCGCAACGTTATGAGCGTATCGCTGCTGCGGATGCGCAACGGGGATATCGGGCTGTTTTATTTGCTGCGCTACGGCTGGCACGATATGCGGCTGCATGTGCGGCGCTCGTCGGACGAAGGCGCGACATGGGGCGAGCCGGTATGCTGCGTGCCGGCCATGGGCTATTATGTGACGAACAACGACCGAGTCGTCCGGCTTTCGTCCGGCAGGCTGGTCGTCCCGGCAGGCTATCACCGGATGAAAACGGGCGATACCGAATGGGGGAAATTCGACGGCCGTTCGATTACGTTTTTCTTCCTGTCCGACGACGACGGGGCGACTTGGCGCGAAGCGCGAAATTTTGTTTCGATCGGCTCGCCGAATTCGCGCAGCGACATGCAGGAGCCGGGCTTGATCGAGCTGGCGAACGGCACGCTCTGGGGCTGGGCGCGCACCGATCTCGGCTGCCAGTACGAGACGTTCTCCCATGACGGGGGCGAGTCGTGGAGCGCGCCGATGCCGTCGGCCTTCACTTCGCCGTGCTCGCCGCTGTCCATGAAGCGCAATCCGCGAAGCGGCGAGCTGCTCGCCGTATGGAACCCGATACCGGCCTACAATACGCGCAAGCTGGAGAAGCACAGCTGGGGCCGGACGCCGCTGATCGGAGCGGTCAGCAAGGACGAGGGCCGGACGTGGAGCGGCCACTTCGCGGTTGAACGGGAAGAGGACGGCAACGGCTGCTGCTACGTCGCGATTCATTTTACCGGCAGCGCCGTGCTGCTTGCGTATTGTGCGGGCGAGGCCGAGGACGGCATTTGCCTGACGAGGCTGAAGATACGCAAAATCGCGCTTTCCGAGCTGCACGGCGAATAGGCATTGACCGGCATAGGCGGAGGGCCGGGATAAGGAGAAAGATAGGTGAAGAACCGTGGGTGTTGGAAAAAAGCCGGCGGAGATCGGCGGGAGCCGCTATTGGAAGAGCAGGCTGATGAACGGGGAACCGGTTACGGTAGTGGCGTATGGCGACAGCTGGACGTACGGCAGCGTAGCCGAAGGATGGTATGAGGCGAAGGACGCGGGAATGAATGCGGAGCTCATTCACGGCTCGTGGGTTCTGAAGCTGAGAAGGCATCTGCAGAGCCTGAATCCTAAGGCGGTCGTCCATAATTGCGGTAAGGGAGGATGGACGAGCGCTAATGGGTCGGATTCGTTCGAACGGAACGTCGGCTCGTTGCGGCCGGACCTGCTCGTCCTCAATTTCGGCATTAACGATTGGAAAAGACCGGTACCGTTGAACGACTACCGGGCCAATATGGAGCGGATGCTAACCCGTGCGGAGGAGCTCGGCATCGCATGCCTGCTCTGGACGTCGGGCCCGTTATCCACTATGTCCGGACAAACGTACGGCTGGACCGAGCCGGTAGCCGACGCAGCATTTCCCGCCACGTTTGACCGTTTCAACGACAGCCTGCGGGAATTTGCGGCCGCACGCGGCATTCCGCTGGCCGATGCCGAACGGGAGATCGTAGCGGAGTGGCGATCGGGCACGGATATTTCGGGTTGGTTTTTCGACGCGATCCACTTTACCCAGCAAGGCCATGACCGCATCTTCGACTGTATCAGAAGGACGATTGCAAGTATCGAGTCTTGTTAACGGGACCGTGCCCTAAGGCGGGCGTCGCCGACCGGTTTGAGGCCGCCCGCCTTGCACGGCAGTCGCTCCTTTTCCGCAAGGATTACCATTCGACGGCCAACCGCGGGGAAGCGGCGCGCAGCGCCTTCTCCAGCTCCGACTTGATTCGCTTCAGCCCGGCGTCCGTATCCCCTTCCGCCCGCAGCACCAGAATCGGCTGCGTGTTCGAGCTGCGGACAAGTCCCCAGCCTTCGGGGAAAAGCACGCGGACGCCGTCGACCTCGACCGTCTCATAGCGGCCGGCGAAGTAAGCTTTCACCTTCTCGATGATGCGCAGCTTTTCGTCGTCGCGGCACGGGACTCTCGTTTCGGGCGTTGCGACATACCGGGTAACGTCCGCGAACAGCTCCGATAACGGTTTATCCGCCCCGGACAAAATCCGGAGCAGCCTGCCGGCCGCATACAAAGCGTCGTCGAAGCCGTAATATTCGTCCCGGAAAAACAGATGGCCCGACATTTCGCCGGTAAACGGCGCATTCAGCTTGCGCATGCTTGCTTTAATATGGGAATGTCCGGTCCGGTGAAAGACGGGACGGCCGCCCAGCTTTTCGATTTCCTCCACGAGCGCCTTCGAGCATTTGACCTCGACCAGAGCGTCGCAGCCGGGGTAGCTCGGGAGAATTTCGCGCCAGAACAAAATCATCAGCTGATCGCCCCATAAGATGTTCCCGCGCTCGTCGACGACGCCGAGCCGATCGCCGTCTCCGTCGAAGGCAATGCCGATGTCCGCTTGTTCCCGTTTCACGGTGCCGATCAAATCGGCCAAATTGCGAGGATCCACCGGGTCCGGATGGTGGTTGGGGAAATCCGGATCCGACTTGCAGTACAGCTCCACAACGTCGCAGCCCCAGTTTCTTAACGCTTTCGGGGCGAACGGGGAAGGGGTGCCGTTCCCGCAATCGACGACGACCTTCAACGGTTTCGGGCCGAGCTTGATTTTGTCCGCCAGCATGCTCAGGTAAGGCTCCTCGATATCCTCCCGCCGGATCAGGCCGGCGCTTATGCCGAAGCTGTCCGGAAGCTCCTGTTCCTCCGCGAGCCGGACCATTCTTTTGCGCAAATCCTGTATGGCGTCGCCGTAGAGGGTCGTGTAATCCATCGCGATTTTAAAGCCGTTTTCGTCCCCCGGGTTATGGCTGGCGGTAATCATAATGCCGCACGGCTGTTTGAACCATTCGAGCGCATAGTAAAACATGGGCGTCGTTACTTCGCGGATATCGATGACGGTGCAGGACGATTGCTGCAAGCCGGAAACGAGCGCGCGGTGGAAGTCGGGAGACGATTTGCGGTTATCGTGACCTACGACGACGGCGGCGAATCCCGCCGCCTTCGCCTTCTCGCCGAACGCGCGGCCCAGCCAATAACAAAACGGAAGATCGATATCCTCGTAGGCTTTGCCGCGAATATCGTATTCGCGAAAGACGCGGGCGGGGATAGCAGAACGTTTCGTTTGCGCAAGCTTCATGTTCCTTCACCTCTTCTAGTGTCAGCATTGAGTTTGGCATAGACGGCTTCCGTCAACAAATACGAGAGGACGGACTCGGCCCCTTGGTTCAGATTCGGTCCGTTTTCGGTCAAGCCGTCGAAGCAGCCGCCGTTTCCCGGATCGACCATCGCCGCTCCGGCGTCGTTGTCGCCGTGAAACCAGCTTCTGCATTTGGCGACAATGTCGGCATAGGAGGGGGCTCCCGTGATTTCGTAAGCTTTGGAAGCGGCCAGCGCCAGCTTCATCACGTCGACGGGCTGTTGATCCCAGATCGCCCTATATTCGGGCGTGCACCATCCTTTGTTTCCGACGGGACGAATATGCCCCCGATCGTTAACCGACAGACGAATGAGAAAATCGAGGCTGTCGATCGCCATCGCCAACAGGTCGTCCCGTTTTAAAACTTCGTACGCGCAGAGCAGCCCCCACGGCAAAATCCCGTTGCTGTAGACCAGGATCGGTTCGAACCAATGCCATCCCGGTTTCGCGTGACGCTCGTAGCCGTCCGTCAATCGTGAAGCCAGCTTCTCGATCCGCGGCACGAGAGGCTCCGGAAAAGCATGGCGAACGAGCAAGCCGAAAGCGGAAAGGGCGTAAGCCCAGCCGCGCGGGGACCGCATCCGTTCCGCCTGGGGCAGAGCCTTGACGAACATGGCCTCGGCGGCCATCCGCCGTTCCCGTTCCTTGAGCTTCGTCATCGCCAGCGCGCAAGCCCACAGGCAGCGCCCGAGACAGTCGTCGGAAGCCGTTTCGTCCTCCTTCGTTCGTTCGAACGCATAATTGTTGTGAAAACGGCCGTTTTCCTGCTGGGCCCAGAGCAGGAAAGCCAAATACGTATCGATCAGCGGCTCCAGCGCGGCCGCGTCTTCTTCGCCGCCGAGCTCGACCCATTCCAGGCAGGCCCAGAGCGCTCTGGCCTGGTCGTCGGTGCTGTAGCCTTCCTTGCGGCGGGGAATCGAACCGAGAGCGTGTTCGACAATGCCGGTTTCGTCCGTCAGCTTGATCAGATGCCCGAAATTAACCGGTGACGGACTCAAGCCGGCTCACCTCGGAGAACAGCTCCTCGTGCAGCATGCCGACCTTCGGCCAATGCATCGATTTCCCCAGCTTTTCGATTTTTTTCACCCAATCCCGGAGCAATACGTCGTTTCGGAGAAGGGAGACGATTTGTTCCGCCCACGCCCGGTCGTCCTCGAACGGGATCAGCAGCTCGCGGTAATCGCTCAGCAAATCCTGCGCATAGCTGTATGGGGTGGACAGCACCGGGCGGCCCAGGCCGACCGCGTAAGCGAGCGTTCCGCTCGTAATCTGCTGCATGCCCGGATAAGGCGTCGCGTACAGATCGCAAGCCATAATATGTTTGACGAGCTCCGCTTCCTCCATGTACTTGTCGATCATGACCGCATGTCCGGTTATCCCGCTGTCTCGAATGAGCCCGGACAATTGCTCCCGGTACCGTTCGCCCTCGTGTTTTTTGACCTCGGGATGGGTTTGGCCGACGATCGCGTACAGAACGTTCGGAACGTGCCGGGCGATTTCGGGCAGCGCCTTCAGGATCAGCTCGATCCCTTTGCCCCGGCTGAGCAGGCCGAACGTCATCACGACCTTCCTGTCGTGCCAGCCGAGCTGCTTCCTGTACTTTTGCCGTTTGTCGGCGTCAGGCTCGGGCGTTCCGTGCGGAATGAAGCATATTTTTTCGGTCGGGATCCCGAAGGATCGGTTCAAAAACGAAACCGCCATCCGGTTCATGACGACGATCCGGGCGCTTTTCTCCGCGATCTCCCGCTGGATGTCGGCATAAGGGGGCTTCGGGTTTTCGAAAACGGTATGGAAAGTCGTCACCAGCGGTTTTTTCAAATTCCGCACCAAATGCAAAATAAATTGGCCCGCTTCGCCGCCGAATATGCCGAATTCGTGCTGGAGGGATACGACCCCGATATCCGAGCGGTTGATTTTTCCGGCCATCTTGACGTAATCGTCGGGATCGTTGCGCCTGATCGGCCACAGCAGGGGATCGCCGCCGAAGTCCGTCTCCGCGTCGTGAAGCGCGACGACCGGGTCTTTCCTTTTCGGGTCGCCGGCATGGACGGATTTTCTTAAATGATACGTATAGGTGGCCAGCCCGCATTTCTGCGGCACGTACGTGCTGACGTAGGCGATTCTGCTCATCCTTGGATCACTCCGTTCCGGTTCATGACCGCTTCGTACAAAATGTGCCTGGAGCCGAGCTCCAGATCGTAGCCGAAGATGCAGTTTTTCAAATGCGTCCCGTCGTTCACCTTGCACCGGTCCCACATAATCGTGTCCGAGCAGCGGACGTGCTGGCGGAGGATGCATCGATTGCCGATAACGACATTCGGACCGATGACGGAACGATCGCCGATTTTCACGTAATCTCCGATCAATACCGGGGGGACGAGCAATACGCCCGCTCCGATTTCGCAATGGTCGCCGACCCAAATCCCGTTCTCGTTTTCCCGTCCCCGAATGGGCAGGCTGTACTCGCGATTCAACAAATCCCAATGGATTTTGCGGTACCGTTCGTTCGTCCCCATGTCCATCCAATACCCGGATACGGTTTTGCCGTAAACGCCGACCTGCTTTTCGATCAGCAAAGGGAACGTTTCGCGTTCTATGGAGACTTCCCGATTGGCCGGAATGCAGCTCAGCACGCTTTTGTCCATCACGTAAATTCCGGCGTTGATTCGGTTCGAGGGAGCTTCGCCTATTCGGGGCTTCTCCACAAAACGCAATATTCGTCCGTATTTGTCCTGCTCGACTACCCCGTAATGGGAAGGGTCGTCCACTTCCGTCAAGCCGATCGTCACCGCCCCGCCGTGGCCGTTGTGGAATTCCAGCAGAGGGAGCAGGTCGATGGCGTGCACGATATCCGCGTTGACGACGATAAATCGCTCGTCGAGATACCGCTCCGCATTTTTGATGGCTCCGGCCGTTCCGAGCAGCGTTTCTTCGACGGCATACCGGATGGATACGCCCAGCTTTTCTCCGCTGCCGAAGTAATTCCGTATTTGATCCGGATAATGCTTGAGCGCGATAACGAAGTTCCGGATCCCCTGGTCTTTCAATTGAACGATCAGATGCTCCAGCCACGGCCGGTTGGCGACCAACGCCATCGGCTTGGGCAGCTGTTCCGTCAGCGGGCGCAGTCTCGTTCCGAGTCCTCCGGCAAGCAGCAATGCATTCATTCAACATCAGCCTCCCCAAAAAATTAGAAAAAAAAGAAGCATTTCGTACCCCGGGATCTTCACGCCTTTCGGTCAAAGAAATTTTCGAAATACGCGGTTCCCGAAGCAACGCTACGCATTACGGAAATTTGTTTGCGGACAAAAGCTTGTCCGGTAAAAATCGGCAGGTTGAAATTCTTCTCTCATTTGTAATGATTCGGGAGTCGAACTTGGAAGACTTCATCCCTCCTTCCTTCGGATGACCGCGGTCCGCCTGTTATCACTCGATGGAAGTGAGTGCTGATAATATTGTATCGATGCGTGCCGGAAACGATCAAGGAAACGCAGCGCGCAAATTGTTCGATTATTCGCAAAATAGACGGGTTGAAACCGTTTTTGCTGCATGTTGCTCTTCGTTTCTCGCATTCTCGTATTGCTGAGGGCGCGCAAAACGTATAACGCCCCGGCCGAAGCCGAGCCGGGGCGGTGCCGGTCTCACCGGTAGCCGAGCCGATCGAGCACGCGGCATGTCCGGTCGACGATGTCGCGAAGCTGCTCGGCCGTCGTGCAGTGAGGCAGCCAATAATAAATCGTATCCCCGAGCGGGCGCAAAATCAGCCCTTCCTTCAGCGCCTCCAAGTAAAGGTTGTAGCCTCTTCGCTGGGCGGACGGGTAGGGCCGGCCGGTCTTCGGATCTTCGACCAGATCGAAGGCGGCGACCATGCCGAGGCAGCGCACGTTCGCCACGTGCGGGCAGCTTTCGAAAAGGCGCGCTTGCTCGCGCAGCAGCCCGGCCGTCGTCCGTACGCGGTCCAGCACGCGCTCCTCCTCGAACAGACGCAGGCTTTCCAGCGCGACCGCGCAGGCGAGCGGGTTGCCGGTGAAGCTGTGGCCGTGGAAAAACGTTTTTTGCGTCTCGTAGTCGTCGTAAAACGCCTCGTAAATGTCGTCCGTGCACAGCGTGACGGCGAGCGGCATCATGCCGGCGGTCAGCCCCTTCGACAGGCAGAGCAGGTCCGGGGCGACGCCGGCGTGCTCGCAGGCGAACATCGTGCCCGTGCGGCCGAAGCCGACCGCCACTTCGTCGGCGATCAGATGCACGCCGTAGCGCGTACACAGCTCGCGCAGCCCGGCGACGTATTCGGCGGGGTGCATGAGCATGCCGCCGGCGGCCTGGATCATCGGCTCGACGATCAGCCCGGCGATTTCGTCCGCGGACGCCTCGAGCAGACGGCGCGCCGCGTCGAGCGCTTCGGCCGTCGCCTGCGCGGCGGCGTCCGGAGTCGGCCTTCCGTCCGCCCATTGCCGGATGCGCGGGGCGGGCAGCCGGAAGGCGTCGAACAGCAGCGGCCGGAACGTGGCGTGAAACAGCTCGACGCCGCCTACGCTGACGGCGCCGAGCGTGTCGCCGTGGTAGCTGTTTTCGAGGAAGGCGAACTTCGTCTTCCGCGGCTTGCCGACATGCCGCCAATATTGGAACGACATTTTGAGCGCGACCTCCACCGCCGTGGAGCCGTTGTCCGAGTAGAACGCTTTGCCGAGACCGGGCGGCGCGATGCCGACCAGCTTGTCCGCCAGCTCGATCGCCGGCCGGTGCGTGAAGCCGCTGAACATAATATGGTCGGTCTCCTCCAGCTGGCGGGCGATCGCCTGCTTGATGCGCGGATGTCCGTGGCCGTGCACGTTCACCCACCAGGACGAGACGGTGTCGTAGTAGCGGTTGCCGTCGGCGTCGTACAAGTAGATGCCCTCGGCTTTTTCGATGAGCAGATGATCTTGGCGGGCGTAGTCTTTCATTTGGGTAAACGGGTGCCACACCCGCAGTCGGTCTTTGTGCAAAAGCTCGCGCTTCGTTGCTTGGTCCATGACGATTCTCCTTTGCCGGCGAATGGATGCGGATATCGATCGATCGGGATATTGGACATATGGCCGCAATCCCTTATAATATAGCCTATTAGCACGGGAAACGTAAGCGTCCGGCGCGGCGGACGAGGGCGTTACGCGGAAAGGACGGGGATCGGTCGCATGATCGCAGGGGTCGGAATCGATTTGCTGGATATCGAGCGGGTCAGGCGGCTGCTCGAACAGCCGCACGGGGCGCGCTTCGTGGAGCGGGTGTTGACGCCGGAGGAGCGCGAGCTGGCCGGGCGGCGCGGTCGCGCCCGTTTGGCCGAATTCGTGGCCGGACGGTTCGCCGCCAAGGAGGCGGTCGTCAAGGCGCTCGGCTGCGGCATCGGGCGCGAGGTCGGCTTTCAGGACATCCGCATTTTGCCGGACGATTGCGGCAAGCCGGAATGCCGGTTGTCCGACGCCGCCTGGGTGCGGCTCGGCCGGTCGCGGCCGCTGCGCCTCCATCTCAGCATCACCCACTCGGCCACGACAGCCGGCGCCTATGCCGTAGCGGAGACGGAGGGCATGTAGGGACGCGGGAGCGGTGGAGTAGCGCTCCTTGGAGCATTAATCCGCGTGAAAGTGGCGAAACCGCGCCGGATAATGCTCCTAAGAGCGTTATTGCCGGGGAATAGCGGCGCGACGAGAGAGAAGCGGGGCAGATCGTGCTCCACGGTGCATTGCTGAGTGCTGCAAGAAGCGCAGCTGCTCTTGCGTCAAAGCGACCGGCGTCAAACGACGACGCGGCTGATTGTATCAGCCGCGTTGCTTTACGCGCCGGGCTTTGCCGGTTCAAGCTTACTTTTTCGCGGCGAGCCAGTCGGCCAGCGTTCCGATTTCCGCTTCGTTCAAACTGCCTTTGAAGCCGGGCATTCCGTTTCCGCCCTTCTCGATTTGCGTCGCGATCTGCTCGCGGGTAAGCTTGCCGCCCACCTTGGTCAAATTCGTGCCCGGACCGATGCGGCCCTGCAGCTGATCGCCGTGGCACGAGATGCACTGCTTCTTGTACAGCGCTTCGGCGTTGCCGCCCGCTACGGCCGTTGCCTCGCCGGCGCCCGTTTTCGTTTCCCCGTTTCCGCCTCCCGCTCCGCAACCGGCCATCACGGCCGACGCAAGCAGGAACGTCGCGGCAATTCCCGTCATTCGCGCTTTCATCCGCATTCATCTCCCATTCCTTCTTGTTACGCCCATCTTAGCATATTCGGCGCTGCTGCCGGATTATGGATATACGACGTCCGCATGAACTTTGTGCGAAACTTTCGTGACAACGATCCCGCACCGCGTTCTTCGCCGATTCGACCATGCAATCCGCGCTTCTCCGTTACGCCAACTTATCCCGGTTCAGCGGGACCGGGGCGTGTCCTAACCGGGCAGCGCCACGAAACCCCGAAGCGGCATCGAGCCGGTACAATTGCCGGGACCGTCCGCTCACTGTCCCTTCGCCTAAAACCAAATCGTCGAAATCGGGATCCACAAGCTGACCAGTAGGACGATCCAACGGAACGCCGTTTCGCTCGCCGAGCCGGTGTCGATCGCGATAAACTTCGGAAGCAGTCGTATTTTGCCTTTGATCGGCCAAAACAGCTGCACGCCGTTCTCGTTAAGCAGATCGATCGCCGTATGGGAAGCGTAGGCGGTGACGAACACCCAGTAATACAAAGCGGGCAATGGCGAAGCGGCAAGGGCCAAAGCCGCGATAAACAGGGCGGAGTGGGTGAGCGTGCGATGGCGGACATGCAACAGCTTCAGAAAAGCCGACAGCGGAAACAGCACCTTGGCCATCGTCGACCCCGGCTTGTCGACGTCGGCGAGCGTTCCGGCCAAACAGCCGAGCAGGATCGCACCGGCGGCTTCCCACGACAAAAAAGGAACGCCTTGGCGGACCAGTATGATTTCGGCGGCAACGAGCCCTGCCGCGCTGTGCGTTTTTTGCAGCAAAACGGTTCTCTCCTCATCGATGCGATAAATAAATGCGAATGGGCAATTATACCGAATTGTATTGTACCATATTACAGCGAACGTGTGTTCTTTTTTGTGGAAATTAATACAGTTAAAAGTTTCGGAGCACACCGTTATGGCATAGCGCATTCGTGCCGTACCGCTACGTTTCTTGGTTAACGATGCGATGCTTTAACGAGGTTGAACATTCTTAATGCGGCTCCGAGATAGGGGGGACGTCTTGAAGGAGCAAGTCCGATTGCCGCGAGTCGGTAAAAGGTTAAGCGTCCATCGGGACCGCTATGTCGGCGCATAAACAAAAATCCCGCCGCAGCGGGCATCCTTCAAGCCCGTGCGATAGCGGGATTCGCCTCGCATCGAATCGAACGCGCGCGCCGGGTTACGGTCCCGGCGCTTTTCCGGTCGTGCCTCGCTCCAAAAGCTTGACCGGCACGAGCACTTTCTCCGGAGCCGGCTTCGTACCGTTCAGCCAATCGACGATAATTTCGGCGGCTTTGCGCCCGATCTCGTAAAACTGCTGCTCGACGGTCGTCAAAGGCACGATCAAATGCTCCGTCACCGGGTTGTTGTCGAAGCCGACGATCGAGAAGTCGTTCGGAATGCGCAGCCCCGCGTCCAGGAACCGGTTCAGCATGTTGGCGGCGACGAGATCGTTTTCCGTCTGCACGGCCGTTATCCCGTCGCTTAAATACGATTCGAGCAGCTCCGCGTAAAACCGGTCGACGCCGACTTCGTCCCGGTACGGTCTCATATGCAGCCGCACGTGACGGCTGTCGACGGGAATGCCGTGATCCTTCAAAGCTTGGCAATATCCGAAGTAACGGTCGCGAACCGAGGAAGTCGATTCGATGCTGAAGCCGGACAAAAATCCGATTTTGCGGTGGCCGAGCTCGACGAGGCGGGAAACGGCTTTGTAGGTGCCGTCGAAGTTGTCCGAAACGACGGAAACGAGCGGCAGGCTGTCGTAATATTTGTCGATCGTCACGATCGGGTACTCGTACAAATAAAGCCTGTGCAGCACGTCGTAGTTCGAAAGATCGTTGCGCGGATACAAAATGATCGCCGCGATGCCGTCTTTCGCCAGCGTCTCCAGCAGGCTGCGCTCTTTCTGCGAGTCGTAATCGCTTTGGTGGATGCTCAAATAGTACCCGTTGGCGTTAAGCCATTCCGAGGCGCCGCGAATATATCCCATCGTCCCGCGGTCCGCTTCCGTCGGCAAAATGAGCGAAACCATGCTGCCCGCCGCGTCCGACCGGCCGTCCGACGGCGAGCGCCGGATCGATTTGACGAAGCTGCCGCTCCCTTTGATCCGGTAAATGTACCCGTCGCGTTCCAGCTCCTCGAGCGCCCGCCGCGTCGTGATGCGGCTTACCCCGAACCGCGCGCCGAGATCCGCTTCCGTCGGCAGCTGGTCTTCCGGTTTGTAGTCCCCGGATGAAATTTGCTTTTTCAGCTCATCGACAATGAGGCTGTAAAGCGGTTTGCTGTCTTTGGTCAAGTTCGCCCTCATCCTATCTGGCGGCCGTTTTTCGCCTTGCTTGTCCGTACTTGTTTATGTACTTAAATTATATCGTTTTCGGCTTCCCGTTGTAAATTCGGAGTCCGCTTGAGGCGGGCGTTTTTTCGCCCGGGCTTCGCTTGTCCGGAAGGACAGGAAAGGAGACCGCGGCGCGTCCTGCGTCGCAGTCTCCCGAGTCGTCCCGTTATTTCGCGCTGCCGCCCTCTTTCTCGGCGATTTTCAGGTTGATTTTTTCCTCCGCCTCCCGCAGCACCGTGTTCAAGTCTTTTCCGCCGGAGACGACGTCTTTGAGCGCGTCGTTGATCGCGCCCATGCCGATGCTGTCGTACTTGGTCGGGACGAACGATTTCGCCGGCTTCGTCTTGTAAATCGCCTGCAAATTTTTCCCTTTGGCGAAGTCAAGGTCGGCGCCGAACGCATCGCGAATGCTTTGATCCTTCAAAATGCTGAGCTTGCCTTGCCTGGAAATGCTCATCTGCACTTCGTCCGACGTAACGGTGGCGATGACGAGGAACGCTTCGTCCTTATGCTTGCTCGTGCCGGCGATCGACATCATGTGCTGATCGTTGCGCAGCGCGATGCCCGGCGCCTCCGGCCAAGTCGGATAAGTGACCATGTCCCAGTTGAAATCGGGGTATTTGTACAAATTGCCCTCGAACAAAATGTTGTTCGAAGCGAGCATCGCCAGCCGCTGCTCCTTCACGAACACGTCGTTGGCTCCGCCGTGGTAGGTGATTTGATCGTTGCCGGGAATTTGCCGGATTTTCGCCATGAAGCCGAGCACCTTTTTCCACGATTCGGTATTGACGAGCGCCTTCTTCGTAGTCGGATCGACGTACGGCAGCGACAATTGCGACGCCGGCCGCTCGGTCACGTTCGGCTCGAGTCCGCGGTACTGCACGCCGCCTTCCATTCTCGTAAGCTTTTTGGCGAGCTCGTACGCTTCGTCCCAGGTGATGCCGTCCTTCGGATACGGAACGGCGAATTTATCGAAGATGTCCTTGTTGTAATAAAGCGCGGAAAAATGCCGGGTATACGGGAGCCCGACCAGCTCATCCATTTGGGTGGCCGCCTTGACCGCGTCGAGCGCTTCGGGCTCGAAACGGTTCAAATCCATCCGATGCTTCTTGATCATCTCCGTCAAAGGGTACGTCAAGTTCAAATCGAGATACGTCTGCATGCCTCCGATGTTGTGATGAACGACAATATCCGGAGTGTCTCCGGCTCCGACACGCTCGGTCAAGCCTTTTCCGTTGCTTTTCTGGATCGTGATCCAAGGATATTTCTTTTGCACGGGCTGGGTAATGTAGCGGTCGAAATCTTCGTCCGTCAAAAATCCGTTGCTGAACGAAATCGTGACGGGGTCGCGCTTTTCCGAAGCGACGGCGGCTCCCGGCTCGCCGGCTCCCGGATTCGCCGGTTTCGCGCATCCGGCGATAAAGCCGGCGAGCATGACGACGGACAACCAGGCAATTCCTCTTTGCATAACATTCCTCCGTTTCTTGTTCGAGATAGGGACAGTCGCTCGCGCTGGGCGATCGGCCGCTGCTGCGCTTCGGCCGGCGATAACGGCGACGGGCGGCGGAGCCTCCCGTCGGCCGAGACGAATCGTATGTCGGATGATGCCGCTTGCGGCAACACCTCCTTCATCAAAGATCGGGCGGAACGATCGGGTATAGGTTATGCGCTTTCTCAACAAGATGTCGGGAATCGGTATGCTGCGGAAATCGACAAGCGGGTATGCGATGGTTGGAAGCGGAGCTTGGCATAAGACAAATACTCTTCAAGAAAGCGCATTCATCTTTATTTGTTATAACACATTTTAGAAAAGGTCGCTCGATATGTCAATGCAAATTGGCGACAAACGGAGCCCGGATGCATCAAGATGTCGCGATCTTTCATCATGATCGGTTTGGATCGTTGAATGTGTTATGACAAATTTCGTCATGAGGCAAAAAAAGAGAACCTGACGGCAACGGGCCGCAGGCTCTTCCAGCGATCATTTATATGAAAAAAGGGGGTTAACTCCAAGTATAGGCGGGCAACCTTAAAGAAACATGAAAACGATATTTCAGTTCTGTTACATCTGTTTTGCCGTTTTGTTTCGCGAAGAAAACGAAAAGCGGAACGAGACGGACGGCGGCGCTTCCGGCGCCGATTTTTACGACGGAAGCATCATGTGCGATTTCGCCCGGGACCGGACGCGTTTTTGCGATTTCGATCTTTATGCGAAAGGGCCGTTCGTGCTGCAAGCGGAACGCATTTTCGGCTCGAGCCGGTTTATGGCGCCGGAGGAATTCGTGAAAGGAAGCTTGATCGACAATCGAACGAACGTGGTTGCGATGGGGGCGGCCGCGTTCGTCTTTTTGGCGGGCGGACGGCGCGAGCGGGAAGCGTGGAGGCGACGACCGTCTGTACGGGGTTGCGCGGAAGGCGGCTTCGCCGGACCGGGAGAGCCGATACGGCAGCGTGGGCGAGTTTCGTAAGGCGTGGGAAGTTGCTTTGGCGCCGTGAATTTGTTATAAAGCGGGAAGAACCGCAAACGAATCGGGAAAGGAGCGGCAACATATGAAGCAGTTTATCGTTACCGGAGCGTCCAAAGGGCTCGGACAGGCGCTGCTCCGCGAGCTGATGCGGCCGGAATGCCGGCTGATCGGCATGGCGCGAAGCGATGCCGGGGAGCTCGCGAAGGAAGCCGCCGGCAAAGGGGTCGCGCTGCGCTGGATTCGCTGCGATTTGGGCGACGCCGCCTCTCTGGAAGCCGTCATGGAGCAAGCGTTCGCCGAAATCGACGGGGAGGGGCTCGATACGATCGGTCTGATCAACAACGCGGGCGTAATCGAGCCGATCGCGCCAGCCGCCGTCGCGTCGGGCGAGGATTTGATCCGCAACGTAAGCGTCAACCTGATCGCGCCGGTCGTCTTGACCGCCGCTTTTTTGCGGCTGACCGCCGGCTGGAAAGCGAAACGGCTCGTGCTGAACGTGTCGTCGGGAGCGGGGAGCAAGCCGTATTCCGGCTGGAGCGCCTACTGCGCGTCCAAAGCGGGACTCGATATGTTTACGCGCTGTGTCGGCGCGGAGCAGGAGGCGGAAGCGAACGGCGCGCGCGTGCTCTCGGCCGCGCCCGGAGTCGTCGACACGGCGATGCAGCGGGACATCCGGGCCGCGAGCCCCGAGCTGTTCCCGAGCCGCGAACGGTTCGTGGAGCTGCACAGTTCCGGACGGCTTGCCGGCGCGGACGAAACGGCCGCGAAGCTGCTGCGGACGCTGTTCGACGAGCGGCACCCGTCCGGCAGCGTGCTGGACGTGAGGGATTTGTATTGAAGTTCGTCCGGCGGAACATCCGGGCGATCGATGAATATTGTGCCTGTAACCGAACTTTACGGTCAGGAGGTATTCGCATTGTATCCCCATTATCCGTATTACGGGACGGAAACGACCTGCGAGCGGACGCCGCTCACGTTCCCGCCCCAGCATCAGGACCGCCAGCCCGGCATGGAATATTTGATGAAGCCGCGGCCCCTGTTCGACAATCCCGCTTACGTCGGAAGCGGCAAGCTGAGGGACAAAGTCGCGATCGTTACCGGCGGCGACAGCGGCATCGGACGCGCCGTAGCCGTCGCCTTCGCCAAGGAAGGGGCGGACGTGGCGATCCCGTATTTGGACGAACATACGGATGCCGAGGAAACCCGGCAGGCGATCGAAGCGTTCGGCCGCCGCTGCCTGCTTCTGCCCGGCGATTTGCGCGAGGAAGCTTGGTGCCGCGAAGCGGTGCGCAACACGGTCGGCCGTTTCGGAAAGCTTGACGTGCTGGTGCTCAATCACGGGGTGCAGTTTCCGCAGCGGTCGATCGCCGACATCAGCAGCCGCCAGCTCGAGGACACGTTTCGCACGAATGTATATCCGTTCTTTTATATGACTCAGGAGGCGCTGCCGCATTTGAAGCCGGGAAGCTCGATCATCGCGACGACTTCCGTAACCGCTTATGAGGGGGCGCCGCTGCTGCTCGATTATTCCTGCACGAAAGGGGCGATCGTCTCGTTTACCCGGTCGCTGTCGCAGCAGCTCGTCCAATCGGGCATCCGGGTTAATGCGGTGGCGCCCGGTCCGATCTGGACCCCGCTGCAGGTGTCGAGCTATCCGGCGGACTATATCAAGACGTTCGGCGCGGACACGCCGATGCGCCGGGCCGGGCAGCCGTTCGAATTGGCGCCGACCTACGTCTATTTGGCGTCGGACGACTCCGGTTACGTGACCGGACAAGTGCTGCACGTCAACGGCGGCACGATGACCGAGACGTGAGCCGGGCGGACGGCTCTTTACATCGCCTCACGCGTTGTGGTACTCTTGAAAGCAAGAACAATCGAATGGACGGCATCATCAATCGGGCGGAGATGAGGAGACCCCTTTTGCTGATAGACGCTTGTTGCGCGCGCGCAACGGGTGTTTTATCATGCGAAGGGGTTTTTCGCATTCCCGGGCAAAACGCCGCTTCGCCGCCCGCCGCCGTCATGGGAGGCGCTACAGATGGAACAAACTTTTTCCGCCGGCCGCAGGGAACGGATGCTGCAGCAAATGTCCGAACAGCGGCTCGACGTGCTCGTTATCGGGGGAGGCATCACGGGAACGGGAATCGCCTGGGACGCCAGTTTGCGCGGCTTGCGAACGGGGCTTGTGGAAATGCGCGATTTTTCGTGGGGCACGAGCAGCCGTTCGACGAAGCTCGTTCACGGGGGGCTCCGCTACTTGAAGCAGGGCGAAGTGAAGCTGGTCATGGAGGTCGGCCGCGAGCGGGCGCTGCTGCACGAGAAGGCGCCGCATATCGTCATCCCCGCGCCGATGATGCTGCCGATTTACAAAGGCGGCACCTACGGCTACTTCATGTCCTCGATCGGCTTGTACGTGTACGATTTGCTCGCGGGCGTCAAACGGGGCGAGCGCCGCATTATGTACGGACGCGCCAAAACGCTGGAGCTGGAGCCGCTGTTCAAGACGGAAGGGCTGAAAGGGGCCGGCTATTATTACGAATACCGTACCGACGACTCCCGGCTCACGATCGAAATCGCCAAAACGGCGCACGGCCACGGCGCGAGCCTGGTCAACTACGCCAAGGCGGCCGGCTTTTTGTACGAGGGAGGCAAGGTGGCGGGGGTGAACGTGGAGGACGTACTGACCGGGCGCACGTACCCCGTCTATGCGAAAAAAATTATTAACGCCGCGGGTCCGTGGGTCGACCGCGTCCGCCAAAACGACCACGAGGTGAAAGGCAAACGGCTGCTGCTGACGAAAGGCGTCCATCTCGTCGTCGACCACTCCAGGCTGCCGGTAAAGCAGTCGGCCTATTTGGACGTTCCGGACGGACGGATGATTTTCGTCATTCCGCGCGAAGGCAAGACGTACATCGGGACGACCGACACGTTCTACGAAGGAAAAATCGAGGAGCCGCGGACGACGCGCAAAGACCGGGACTACTTGCTGGACGCGGTCAACCACGCGTTTCCCGGCGTTCGGCTGACGGCGGCCGACGTCGAGTCTTCCTGGTCCGGTTTGCGGCCGCTCATTCGCGAGGAGGGCAAGGGGCCGTCGGAAATTTCCCGCAAGGACGAAATTTTCCGTTCGGAATCGGGACTGATTACGATCGCGGGCGGCAAGCTGACCGGCTTCCGCAAAATGGCCGAGAAAGTCGTCGACCTGGTCGAGCGGGAGCTCGGCGAGGAGGAAGGGCTGAAGGCGGTCGGCTGCCGGACCGACCGCGACTCCATTAGCGGCGGCGACCGCGGCGGCTTCGCCTCGTACGACGACTATCGCCGGCAGTGGATCGAGCGCGGCGAGCGGATCGGCGTGCCGGCCCGCGACACCGAATATTTGCTGGGCCGGTACGGCTCCAACATCGCGGTCATCTTCGACGCGTATACCGGTGCGGAAGCGGAAACGGCGGCGTCGGCGGAGTCCGCATCCGCGAACGGGACGAAGGCCGCGGCCGTTTCGATTCGCCCCGGCGCGGCATCGCCGCAGAAGAAGGACGGCCTCCGTCTGCTCGAAGCCGAGCTCCGCTATGCGATTCGGCACGAAATGACCGTTACGGCGGCCGATTTCCTCGTTCGCCGGACCGGTCTCGTCACGTTCGACCGGAAGCGCGCCGAGACGCTCGCCCTGCCGGTCGTGCGGACGATGGCGGAGTTGCTCGGCTGGAGCCCGGAGCGGGCGGAGCGCGAGCGGCAGGAGGTGCAGGAGGCGATCGAGCAGGCGTCGAGCTTTCCCGATATCGCCGATACGGCCGGGTGACGTTTGAAGCTTTTACAAGCCGGAAACAAGCAGGAAGATGCCGATGCCGATCGCGAGCAAGCCGCCGATACGCCCCATCAGGAGGGCGGCTTCGCTCGGCTCGGCGTTTTTGAATTGCCAGCCGACGTTCCAAAACCAGGCCGTTCTCGGAAAAATGACGTTAAGCAGACCGATTCCGATGAACAGAAACGGGACGATTTTCAAAAGCAGCATTCGGCAGCACCTCTTCAAAGCGGTTGGCGGTCAAGCGAATTGCAGGCGTTCGCGACAATAAGCGCTTACAACATGGTACGCGGACCGGGCCGGAAAAGTTTCGGTTCCGGGGCGTTTAACGGGTCGAACGGATAGCGGGATTAACGATTTGCGTTTTTTTGCGCCGCCCGGTATTTCCATGCAGCGCTGCGGATGGTATGGTGTTAAGTAGATCAAACCGGTTGGAGGGATGGTCATGAAACGGTACGTCATGGCGCTCGACCAAGGCACGACCAGCTGCCGAGCGATTGTATTCGGCCGGGACGGAAAGGTCGAGGCGCTGGCCCAGCGGGAGTTTCGGCAGTTTTTCCCGCGCGCCGGCTGGGTCGAGCACGACGCGAACGAAATTTGGAGCACCCAGCGGCAGGTGATGCTGGAAGCCGCCTCCGGCATCGACCCGGCCGATATCGCCGCGATCGGCATTACGAATCAGCGGGAGACGACGGTCGTCTGGGACCGGGCGACGGGCGATCCGCTTCACCCGGCGATCGTCTGGCAATGCCGGCGCACGAGCGAGCTGTGCGAGCAGCTGAAGCGGGAAGGCTGGGACCATACGATCCGGATGAAAACCGGGCTCGTGACCGATCCGTATTTTTCCGGCACGAAGCTGAAATGGATTCTCGACCACGTGCCCGGCGTCCGCGAGAAAGCGGAGGCGGGCGAGGCGCTGTTCGGGACGATCGATTCGTGGCTCGTCTGGAAGCTGACCGAAGGCCGCGTTCACGTGACGGACGTGTCGAACGCTTCGCGCACGATGCTGTTCAACATTCATACGCTGGAGTGGGATAAGGACATATTGGCCAAGTTCGGCATACCGGAGGCGATGCTGCCCGAGGTGAAGCCGTCCAGCCACGTCTATGGGGAAACGGCGCTGCTCGGAGGCTCCGCCGCCGTTCCGATCGCGGGCGCGGCCGGCGACCAGCAGGCCGCCCTGTTCGGCCAAGGCTGCTACGAAGCAGGCATGGCCAAAAATACGTACGGCACGGGCTGCTTCCTGCTGAAAAATACGGGAACGAAGCCGATCGCTTCGCAAAACGGCCTGCTGACGACGATCGCGTGGGGCTTGGACGGCGAAACGACGTACGCGCTCGAAGGCAGCGTATTTACGGCCGGGTCCGCCGTCCAGTGGCTTCGCGACGGCTTGCGGATCATTGACGACGCGAGCGAGACGGAAGCGCTTTCCCTCTCGGTCGAGCATACGGAGGGCGTCTACGTCGTTCCGGCGTTTACCGGGCTCGGCACCCCGTACTGGAACGCCGACGCGCGCGGCATGATCACCGGGCTGACGCGGGGAAGCGGCAAGGCGCATATCGTCCGGGCGACGCTCGAATCGATCGCGTACCAGACGATGGACGTGCTGCGGGTGATGGAGAAGGAGTCCGGCATTCGGCTGAACGAGCTGCGGGTCGACGGCGGCGCGACGAAAAACGGCTTCCTGATGCAGTTTCAGGCCGACATGCTGGGCGTGCGCGTCACCCGGCCGAAGGTGCAGGAGACGACGGCGCAAGGAGCGGCGTATTTGGCCGGACTCGCGGTCGGCTTCTGGAGCGGCAAAGACGAGCTGAAGGCGCTGTGGGAAAAAGACCGGCAGTTCGAGCCGGCGATGCCCGAGGAGACGCGAAACCGTCATTACGCGGGCTGGCTGCGGGCCGTCGGCTATCAGCTGTAGCCTCAACAAGGAGCAAGGCCGCTTCCGACATCGCATGACGCGATGCGGGAGCGGCCTTTCGGTTTTGCGGCGACCATCGGTTTCATCCGGCCTTGCATTGCGGCCTTTAAGGCGCTTATCCTCTCCAGAAGCGGAAAATGAGCGCGCACGCGAGAAGGCTCGCCCCGCCGGAAAACCCGAGTATGATCGGCGCATAGCCCAAGTAGAAGCTCCAGATGACGATGCCGAGCGCCGCCAGCCACAAGCCCAAATAGACGAGCTCCCGGCCGAGCCGAACGCCGATCCAGACATAAAAGGCGGCGAGCAGGAAGCAGCGGAGCAGCTCGGGGACGAACAACGCGGTCGTCCCGAGGCGGGCCGACAAGGCGACGACCAGCAGCAGCGCCGCCGCGGCGAGCGCGGGAATGCCGACGGCCGCGACCTGCCGAGAGGAAGCGGCCGAGCGTCCGACCCGGTCACGGACGACGAGCAGCACCGTCAGCGCCGCCGCGACCCCCAGCAGCGTTTTGCGAACCGCGCCGTGCGGATCCGCCATCCATATATACTGCAGCAGCGAATCGGCCATCCACTGCGTACCCCATATCGTCAAATAAGGAACCGTCCAGTACGCTTCAGCCTTGTTCCGTTTCACGCGTTCCCCTCCCGAATCACGCCTAGCTTACTATTCCTGACGCGGGAAGTCAACTTAGGCGGCGCGTCATTTCACCGGATCGCCCCGGTTGCGCTTCGCGTATTCGCGCGGCGAAAGGCCGACGACCTTTTTGAACATGCGGCTGAAATAAAACTCGTCGCCGTAGCCGACGCTTTGGGCGATCGACTTCAGCCGGTAATCGGACAGGACGAGCAGCTCTTTGGCGCGGTCCATGCGCAGGTGGGTCAAATAATCGATCGGGCTGTAGCCGATCACTTTTTTGAACAGCCGCGAGTAATGGCTTACGCTGAGCCCCGCGAGCTGGGCGAGCGACTCCAGCGTCAGCGGCTCCTTGTAATGCTGCGCCATGAAATCCTGCGTCAGCTCGATCGCGGCGGTCGTGTCGCCGGCGATTTTTTGCGCTCGAAATTCCTGCACGAGCGCAAGCCAAAATTCCTGCAGCAGCAGCTTGCGCCGCATCGCCGTCATATGGCCGCGCCGCTGCCAGAGCACGAACAGCTGCTCCATGTAATAGATGAACTGCGGCGTATTTTGCAGCGAATACATCCCCTGCAGCGGAAACGGGCATTCCGCCGAGCTGCGGCAAATCCACTGTTCCTTCTCCTCGTACGTTTCCGTATAATGAAAACGTAAAAAGTAATATTCGAGCGGCTGCTCCTCGTCGCTCCGCCTCTCGACCAGCATGCCCGGGGCGAAAACGAACAGCTTTCCGGGCTCGGCCGGATAATGGGTGCCGCCTATCGTAAACGTTCCTTTGCCCTTGACGATCAGCCACAGCGAATGATGCCGGATCGTGCGCAGCGGCTGGTGCCAGTTCGGCTCGCATTTGCGGTGGCCGGTCAGCGCGATCGAGAAGACGAGCTTGTTCAATTGGGCGGCGATTTGACCCGGGGTCAGCATACGATAAGCTTCGGCTCCTTTCGCCCGCGCCCTCGGCGGGATTCAGACACATTCATCATACCAGAAACGGAAAACAAATTGACAGACGGGAGTTGGAGGGTCTGAACGCGAACGACGCAAACACGTATTTTTCCAAGGAGCTGCTTGGCTGGTACGACGTGCATAAACGGGATTTGCCTTGGCGTCGCAGCCGCAATCCTTATTATATTTGGATATCCGAAGTGATGCTTCAGCAAACGCGCGTGGAAACGGTCATTCCGTATTACCACCGTTTCGTGGAGCAATTTCCGACCGTCGAGGCGCTGGCCGACGCTCCGGAGGAGCAGGTGCTGAAGGCGTGGGAAGGGCTCGGCTATTATTCGCGGGCGCGCAATTTGCAGGCGGCCGTGCGGGAAGTGAAGGAACGTTACGGGGGGAAGGTGCCCGATACGCCCGAGGACATCTCGTCGCTGAAAGGCGTGGGGCCGTATACGGCCGGGGCGGTGCTGAGCATCGCCTACAACAAGCCGGAGCCGGCCGTCGACGGCAACGTCATGCGCGTGCTGTCCCGCTATTTTTTGCTGCGGGACGATATTGCGAAGCCGGCGACCCGCGTCGCCATGGAACGGCTCGCGCGGGAGCTCATTCCGGAAGGGAAGGCGGGCGACTTCAATCAGGCGCTGATGGAGCTGGGCGCGACGGTTTGCACGCCGAAATCGCCGCACTGCCTTACCTGCCCGGTCATGGAACGGTGCGCCGGCCGGCTCGAAGGCGCGGCGGACGAGCTCCCCGTGAAAACGAAGGCGAAGCCGCCGCGCCCGGAAGCGCGCGCCGTCGCGTATATCGAAGGCGCGGGCCCGCACGCCGGCCGCGTGCTGATCCGGCAGCGCCCGAAGGAAGGGCTTCTCGCCCGGATGTGGGAGCTGCCGCACGTTCTGCTGCCGGAAACGGCGTCGGGGGCGACGCTCGCCGATACGGATGCGGCCGCGATGCGCTATTTGCGGGAAAAGCTGGAGGACGAGCACGGGCTGGAGGTGGAGCCGGTTGAGCCGATGATGGACGAAAGCCATACGTTCAGCCATATCGAGTGGCGCCTGCGGGTGTACCGGTGCCGGTTCGTCGGCTTTGCGGACGACCGTTCCGCTTACGGCGCGGAGGCGGCGCCCGGCGACGGTTCGGGCGAAGCGGCCGGCGCCGGGCGGGAAGAAGGCGGCTTCCTATGGTTCGGCGACAGCGAAATGAAGCGGTACGCGCTGCCGAACGTTTTCGCGAAAATTTTGCGGCAAGCGGCACCGTTCGGCGCGGCGCGGCGTTAGGCGCTCGGCCGGCACCGTTTGCACACTTTGGCTTTCTCGCCGCTTTCGAGCGTGCGGGTATACAACAGCTTGATGCGGGTCGCGCCGCAGACGGGGCACGTCCCCCTTCCCCGGGAAGGCAGTTTCCAAAGCGCTTTACCGCGGTTCGTTTTCGACATGCGCAGTTCGTCCTCTCTCTCGAATCGTCAAATCGCTACATTGTATTCGCGGGCCGCGCGAAACATGCGAGAGCCGGGAGAGGATCGGCCGGCCAGGCGAAACGAACCGTCTTTGAACGAAAAAAAATCCCCGCCGCGGCCGTCTGGGCGACGGCTGCGGCGGGGATCGTTCGAGCGGAGACTTATTTTTTGGCGGCGTCGTACAGTTTGCCGACTTCGTTCCAGTTGACTACGTTCCAGAATGCGGCGATGTAGTCGGGACGTTTGTTTTGATATTTCAAGTAATAAGCGTGCTCCCATACGTCCAGACCGAGGATCGGCGTGTCGCCTTCCATGATCGGGCTGTCTTGGTTCGGCAGGCTGTATACTTTCAGCTTGCCTTCCTTCGAAACGGCGAGCCACGCCCAGCCGCTGCCGAAACGGGTCGTTGCCGCCGCCGCGAACGCTTGCTTGAACGCGTCGAAGCCGCCGAGCTCGCTGTCGATCGCCGCGGCGAGAGCGCCGGTCGGAGCGCCGCCGGCGTTCGGGCCGATCGTCGTCCAGAACAAGGAATGGTTCGCGTGGCCGCCGCCGTTGTTGCGAACGGCCGTGCGGATATCTTCGGGTACGGCGTTCAAATCGGCGATCAGAGCTTCGAGCGATTTGTCGTGCAGCTCCGGATGTTTGTCGAGCGCCGCGTTCAAATTCGTAACGTATGTGTTATGGTGACGGTCATGATGGATTTCCATCGTTTGCGCGTCGATGTGCGGTTCAAGCGCGTTGTTGGCGTAAGGCAGTGGCGGAAGTTGGTGTGCCATGCGGAATTACCTCCCTAAATTATGGATTTGTACATGCCTATTATCCCTCATTTTCGGCAATAAATCAACATGTGCAATACTTATGTTTGAAAAGTTGTTCATACCCGTTCCCGCCGCCGGCTCGAAACGACGCGATCCGCCGGGCGGTCATCAAACAGTATGCTTGATTTTTATCATCTTATACCCTCCCTATCTCATAGAGTATATTGTAGCAGGCTGCCGAATCGGGCGGTCGGCGATCGGGAGATTTGTTACACAAAATGGAAAAACAATTGCACATTTCCTAAATAGGGACTGAAAACGATTACGATTAAGCGTTTTCAGTCATTTTAACGAAATATTTTTATGTTTTTAAGGTTTTATTAAGATTTAGGCAGGATTTCCTCGATTTTTGTCGTATTTGTAATTTACTAACGGTTCAGATCGTCATCCGGAAGCATGTTCGGCCCGAAGCCTTTTCGACAAGCGATGCCGTCGCCCGCGCTTCGAGGTCCGCCTTCCTCTTCGTCGCGCCGCGGTTCGCATCATCTTGTTGGCCGCTATCCACCCGATGCATACGAATTAGGAGTCCGATATCCGTCCGCCGGGCGTACGGTTTGATCGGACCGCTTTACCTTGCGAATCGGCGAGTCGTACGTTTATAGCTGTCTGTACCGAATTTCAGAAAAAACAAAACGGGGAGAGACCACCATGTTCGTTCGGCCTTTTCAGTTGTCCGATTACGCGTCGATTACGAAGCTTTTCCGCGAAGTGTTGTCCGAGGCCTGCTACGAAGAAACGATCGAAGCCTTTGCCAAGCAGCTTACTCTGGATCCGGATCTCGTTCTCGTTTCCGTCCTGAACGACGATATCGCCGGCATCATCATCGGCACGATCGACCAGCGCAATCAGGGCTATTATTACCGCATCGCGGTAGCGCCCGAGTACCAGCGCAAAGGCATCGGCAAATCGCTGATCACCGGTCTCAAGCAGAAATTCATCCAGCGCAAGGTCAGCAAAATTTTGGTCACCGTGGACGTGCACAACGAACCGATTCTTCCCGTATACGAAGCGGTAGGATATACCGACAACAATTTTTCAAGATCGTTCCGCCATCTGCGCATCGTCAGCGGCCGTTGACGAAAGCCGGAACGCATCTTTTCCGCGAAGGGCATATCTTGAAGCCAGTGTCATTGGCGAAAAGGTATGCTTTTGTTTTCCGTACGGAACGGTAAACGGCATGTCCGGACCGGCCCGTTTACGAATCGAGACCGGTCGAGGCCCCGACTGCCCGCCACTACCTTCGACGATCGTTTTTGTATATAATAGAACCAGTTGCCAGAAAGGGCCCCGCGTATGAATTCATTTTCCGAATACCGCATCAAAAGCTTCAAGCACGACGGCCATCTGCACCGGATGTGGCTGCAAAACTGGCGCGTTCCGGAGGAGCTGCTTCTGCCCGAGCACCGGCTCGAATCGATGATCGTGCTGATCAACAGCCAGACGCCGATTCGGGAGAGCGACGGCAAGGAATGGACCAGCAAAATTCCGTCGGTGACGTTTTTCATCCCCGGCGAATGGTTCAACGTCGTGTCGCTGCTGGAAGATCACGGTATCCGCTATTACTGCAACATCGCGTCTCCGCCTTACGTGAGCGGCGGAGTCATCACGTATATCGATTACGACCTGGACGTCATCCGCACGCCGGACGGCGGCATCCAAATCGTCGATCAGGAAGAATACGAGCAGCATAAACAAAACTATCATTACTCGGACATGGTCGAACGCAAAGTGAAGCGCGGGCTGGACGCCGTGCTCGACCGGCTGAAGCGGGGACAGTCTCCGTTCCGCGCCGAGCATGCGCTGGCCTATTACGAGCTTTGGAAAAACGAAGGGCCGGAGGGGTAACATTGAGCGCATACGACAGCGGGGAGAGCGGCGAAGCGTCGCCGGCGATTCCGACCGAGCCGGCGCAAACGAGAAGCTTGGCCGCGGAGTTGTGGGATTGGACGAAATCGATCGCCGTCGCCCTCGTGATCGTCATTTTGCTGAATATGTACGTTTTCAATTTGTCGACGGTGAAGGGACATTCCATGGAACCGACGCTGCGGGAGAAGGAATGGCTGTTCGTCAACAAGTTCGCCTTGTTGATCGGCCACCCGAAGCGCGGGGACGTCGTCATTTTGAAAGATCCCGACATGCAGTCGGCCGATCGCCAATTTTTGGTCAAGCGGGTCGTGGCCGTTCCGGGGGACAAGGTGGAAATTCGGGGGGGCAAGCTTTACGTCAACGGAGAGCAAGCATCGGAGCCCTACACGGACATCAAAATCGAAGACGGCGACCGCGGGCAAATCGTCGTGGAGGAAGGGCATTATTTCGTCATGGGCGACAACCGGCATCAGGGCGCGAGCAAAGACAGCCGCATATTCGGGACCGTTGCGGAAAAGCTGATACAAGGCCGGGCCGATTTCATTTTGTGGCCGCTCCGTCAAGTGGGAGGTTTGTAAGTGAAGGAAGTGACGATCTACACCGACGGCGCCTGCTCGGGCAATCCGGGTCCCGGCGGCTGGGGAGCGATTTTGTTTTACGGCGCGAACCGGAAAGAGATGTCCGGGGGCGAGAAGCATACGACGAACAACCGGATGGAGCTGCTCGCGGCCATCGAATCGCTCGGCGTGCTGAAGGAGCCTTGCCGGATCAAGCTGTACAGCGATTCCGCCTACTTGGTCAACTGCTTTCAGCAGGGCTGGTATCGCGGCTGGATGAAGAACGGCTGGAAAAACAGCAAAGGCCAGCCCGTCGAAAACCAGGATTTGTGGAAGCGTCTGCTGCAGCTGATGGACATGCACCGCGTGGATTATATCAAAGTAAAAGGACACAGCGACAACGAATTCAACAACCGTTGCGACTTTTTGGCCCGGGAAGCGATAAAGCGCTTGACATGAGGTGATCGACGTGGAAACGACGACAGCGCCGGACGACCGGGAATTTTACGCCAAGCTGAAGGAGGAAATCCGCGACGCGGCTCCGAAGCTCGGCATCGACAAGATCGGCTTCGCTTCGGCCGAGCCGTTCGGCGAGTTGAAGCAAATATTGCTGCGGCACCGGGAGCAGGGCTACGAGTCGGGCTTCGAGGAGCCCGATCTCGACAAGCGGACGGACCCGGCGCTCAGCCTGGAACGTCCGCAGTCGCTTATTTCGGTCGCCATCGCCTATCCGTCCAAGCTGCCGAATCCGCCGAAATCGGAGCCGGGCGCGTACCGGGGCATCGTTTCGAGGTCGTCCTGGGGCGAAGATTACCATAAAGCGCTGCGGAAACGAATGGCCGCCCTCGAATCGTTCATCAAGGAACGCGTGCCGGACGCCCGGATCGAGAGCATGGTCGATACCGGAGCGCTTTCCGACCGGGCCGTCGCGCAGCGGGCCGGCGTCGGCTGGAGCGGCAAAAACTGCGCCACGATTACTCCGGAATGGGGGTCGTGGGTGTATTTGGGCGAGCTTGTGACGAGCATCCCGTTTCCGCCGGACCGGCCGCTGACCGACCAATGCGGAGACTGTACGATCTGCATCGACGCCTGTCCGACGGGCGCGCTTGTCGGCCCGGGGCAGCTTAACTCCAGCCGCTGCATTTCGTTTGTGACGCAGACGAAAGGGTTCGTGAGCGACGAGCTGATGCGCAAAATCGGCAACCGTCTGTACGGCTGCGATACGTGTCAAATCGTTTGTCCGGTCAACAAAGGGAAAAACTGGACGCATCAGCCCGACCTGCAGCCCGAGCCGGAGAAGGTCAAGCCGCTGCTGAAGCCGCTGCTGACGATGTCGAACAAGCAGTTCCGCGAGCGGTACGGCGACATGGCCGCCTCGTGGCGGGGCCGGAAGCCGATTCAGCGCAACGCCGTCATCGCGCTGGGCAATTTTCGCGACGCTTCGGCCGTCCCGCTGCTGAGCGATGTGCTGCTTCACGACGACAGGCCGGTGCTGCGCGGCACGAGCGCCTGGGCGCTCGGCCGGATCGGCGGCGCGGAGGCGCGGGAAGCGCTGAAGGAAGCGGAACGGACGGAAGCCGATCCGGAAGCGGCCGAGCGGATTCGCGAAGCGCTGGCGCAGCTTGCCGGGAATGACGAACGCGCATAATGTAGACTCGATCCGGGGGGGCGCTTCTTGCATGAAATATGTAAGCATCGAGCAGGTGGAGCCCGGTCAATTTTTGGGCAAAACGATTTTTGCCAGCAACGGCACGGTTTTGCTGTCCGAAGGCGTGCAGCTGACCGTTTACATGATCAACACCCTGAATCGGATCGGCGCGACGATGATTTATATCAAGGACCCCCAGTTCGAAGACGCGGATATTCCCGAGGTGCTTTCCGACGAGACGAAGCGAACGGTCATGAACAAGATGACGGAAACGTTCCAGACGATCAAATCCGGCAAATCGTTCGACCCGCGCGCCGTAAGCGTCAGCATCGAACAGCTGCTGGACGACGTGACCCGCAACAAGGAAGTGCTCATCCAGCTGTCCGACATTCGCACGAAGGACAACGAGCAGTATGTGCACGCCTTGAACGTTTGCATGATGTCGACGATGATCGGCATCAATATGAATTTGACCCCAACGCAGCTGAAGGAGCTGGCGATCGGCGCCTTGCTGCACGACGTCGGAAAGGTCGAGAGGCTGACGGACGACGAGTCTCCCGATCCGAAGCGGCATCATACGTGGCGCGGGTTCGAGCTGCTGAAGCAGAAGCAGGAGCTGAACCTGCTGATCGCCCACGTGGCGCTGCAGCATCACGAAGCGCCGAACGGCGAAGGGGCTCCCCGCGGCTTGAGCGGCGACCAAATTCATATGTACGCGCAAATCGTCGCGGTCGCGAACATGTTCGACAATTTGCTGTACGATGGAGTGCAGCGAGGGAAATCGATGCTGCCGCACGAAGCTTGCGAGCATATGATGGCATTGGCGGGCACGAAGCTCAACCGGGATGTGCTGGTTCAATTTTTGCGCACCGTTTCGATTTATCCGAACGGAACGTCCGTCCGGTTGTCGACGAAGGAAACCGGCGTCGTCGTCGGCCAGCACCGCGGCTTGCCGGGTCGTCCGGTCGTCCGCGTCGTTCGTCCGGTCGGCGAGGAGATCGAGGTCAAGGAGGTCGATCTGGCGAAGCATACGACCGTTTTTATCGAGAGCGTGCTTGCTTGACGCTTCGCCTGGAACGAACGCCCGGACGGCGCAATCCCATTTGAAGTTGCATGGCGGGCGTGCTATGATGAAATGTATTCGACAACCATAAGAAACAATTGCTGGGGTGAAATGCGGGAATGTGGAATTGGATCATACCCATACTGACACTGATCGTCGGCCTCGTCGGCGGCTTTTTCATCGGTGTGTACTACTTGCGCAAGCAGATCGAATCGATGCAGTCGAATCCGGAGATGCTGCAGCAAATGGCGAAAAAGATGGGATACAATTTGAACAAAAAGCAGATGCAGCAAATGCAGAACATGATGAAAAACCAGAAGTGGAAGTAACGGCTGCATCTCCCGCGGCGGCGAGGAGGAGAGAAACGAATGGCTGGAATTAAAGATTACGTAAACGATCATGTAGGGCGCAACCGGGAAAAGGTCGAGGAGCATATCCGGGAAATTTTGAGGCTCATCGGCGAAGACGTGGAGCGGGAAGGATTGCTCGAAACGCCGGCCCGGGTCGCCCGCATGTACGAGGAAATTTTCGCCGGGTATTCCGTCGATCCTCGCGAAGTGATGGGTGTTACGTTCGACGAGCAGCATGAAGAACTGGTCATCATCAAGGACATCGTATACTACAGCCAGTGCGAGCACCATATGGCGCCCTTCTTCGGCAAAATCCACGTCGGCTACTTGCCGAGCGGCAAAATCGCCGGCCTCAGCAAGTTCGCCCGACTGGTCGAAGCGGTGACGCGGCGTCTGCAGGTGCAGGAGCGCATTACGTCGGAAATCGCCGACATTTTGGTCGAGGTGCTGCATCCGCGAGGCGTCATGGTCATCGTCGAGGGCGAGCATCTGTGCATGTGCGCGCGGGGCGTGAAGAAGCCGGGCAGCAAGACGGTGACGTCGGCGGTGCGCGGACAATTCGTTTCCGATTCCGCGCTGCGGTCGGAGTTTTTGTCGCTCGTGAAAGGTTGAATAAAGGCAAGCGAAGCCGGTCTCTTGGGAGGCCGGCTTTTTTGTCGTTAAAGACGACCATGCCGCGAGGCGGCAAAAGCGCGGCTTTCCGTTACGGAGACGGTGCCTCTCTCGTTTCACTACGGAAGCGCGCGTCATACACGGTACCTTATCCGGGGTAATCGGGCGGATCCGGAGGATCGGGAGGGATGGCTTACGAATCGTACGATGCTTATAAGGCGGGAAAAAGGTCGTTTTCAAGGCTTAACGAATCCGTATATCGTTATTGAGCTGAAAAGGGAAGAAAACGGTCCGATTCGCGGGGTAACAACGTTACCAGAGTTCGTTACAATTTCAAACGACCGCATTCGGCTCTAATAACGATCGCTCGATTCGTTAGCCGTAAGTCCGGAAACTAGAAAGAAACGAAAGCGGCTTGCGGAAACCTAGAGGGAATGGGGATTAAGGCGGAACTTTACCGTGTTTACGGCTCTATAGCCGAATAGGAGAAGGCGACTTCGCCGGCGGTAGTCTAACTCGTTCCCTCCCTATGATCAAGCGTATCGGTTTGCACGCCAAAGAACCGTCCGGGTGGTTTTCCGGACGGCTTTTCTTGTGTTGCCGGGAAGTGGAATGAGAGGTTGGTGTGTCGAATAGTGTCATTTAATTCGTCATTATTCGACAAATCGATACAGAGCTCGTATCCTATTTGATGGATTGCTTGTAAAATACTATTAAAATTTTCAAACGATTTATGAAAAATATACCATAAAATATTCGGGGTTGGAATTTATTGTCGGGTGAGCTATAATGGTGGCACATTATACCTAGTTCCATTTTACCGGTTTGCCATTGCAAGGGGGAACTATATGTCGTTCTTGATCGATTCCATTTTAGGAAATAGGGATCATAGAAAAGTCGATAAAATCAGGAAGCGCGTACTTCCCCGGATCGATTCCTGCTATCGGTCGCTGCAGCCTGCGACAAATTTGCAAGAGTTGACGATAGAGCTCCGTCTTCGTCTGCAGCGGGGCGAGGATCGCGAAGAGCTTCGTTTGATTGCTTTTGCGGCGGTGAAGGAAGCGGTTCGCCGTGCGCTCGGCATCACGATGCACGACGTTCAGCTGATCGGCGGCTGGATCATGTGCGAAGGGAGCATCGCCGAGATGATGACCGGCGAGGGCAAGACGATCGTTTCCTTGCTCCCCGCCTACTGGTTCGGCCTGCACGGCAAAGGCGTACATATGATAACCGTCAATGAATATTTGGCTTCGCGCGATTGCGAGGAGATGGGCAAAGTGTTCCGTCTGCTGGGGCTGTCCGTCGGTCTCAACCTGGCGAACGGCAGCGAGTCGGATAAGAAGGCGGCTTACCTGTGCGATCTTACATACGGAACGTGTACCGAATTCGGCTTCGATTATTTGCGAGACCATATGGCGCTTCGCCCGGAGCAGCGGGTCCAGAGAGCGCTGTATGCCGCGATCGTCGACGAGGTCGACAGCATTTTGATCGACGAGGCGAGAACCCCGCTCATTATTGCCGGCAAAACGAAAGCGGCGCCGGATCTTTATTATGTTTGCGCCCGGTTCGTGCGGGGGCTTATCGAGACGAGAGACTATGAGGTCGATCGCGAGACGAAGCAGGTTATGTTTACGGAAGCGGCAATCCGGAAAATCGAAGCGGCTTTCGTGATCGATAACTTGTACGAGCTGGAGCACACGACGATCTATCATTACTTGCTGCAAAGCTTGCGGGCCAAAGTGCTGATGCAGCGGGACGTCGACTATATCGTGGCGGACGGGCAAGTCCGGCTGATCGACGCCTTTACGGGGCGCATTTTGATAGGACGGCAGTTCAGCGAGGGGCTGCAGCAGGCGATCGAGGCCAAGGAAGCCGTGCCGCTGAGCGACGAGAACCGGACGTACGCCACGATTACGATTCAGAAATTTTTCGGCTTGTACGAACAGATCGTCGGCATGACGGGAACGATCAAGACGGAAGAAGAGGAGATGCGGCGCATCTACGGACTGGACGTAGTAACGCTGCCGACCCATAAGCCCGTCCTGCGCAAAGACTACGACGATATCGTCTTTCTGACCAAAGAAGCCAAGTACGATCAAGTGATCGACGAAATTCGGAGCCGGCATGACCGGGGGCAGCCCGTACTTGTCGGCACGACTTCGGTTCGTCAGTCGGAATATATCGCGGACCGGCTTTCGCGACTGCAAGTGCCTTTCCGGCTGCTCAATGCGAAAACGGAGACGGAAGAAGCGGAGCTGGTTGCCCAAGCGGGCATCAAGGGAGCGGTAACGATCGCGACCAATATGGCCGGGAGAGGGACCGACATTCGGTTGGGAGAAGGAGTCGCCGAGCTGGGAGGACTCCACGTGATCGGAACGGAACGCCACGAAAGCCGGCGCGTCGACAATCAGCTGCGCGGACGGGCCGGGCGGCAAGGCGATCCGGGCTCTTCGCAATTTTTTTTGTCGCTGGAAGACGAATTGGTTGAGAGATTCGCCGCCGATGAGGCAGAGGCGATTCGAGCATCGTGGAAGCACGGCGGCGAAGGCGTGCAGGGCGGCGATATGCAGAGCTTCATGGAGCGCGTGCAAAAGCGGGTGGAGCAGCAAATGCTCGCGATTCGCTCCATGGTATTTCGGCTGGATTCGATCGTTCACGATCAGCGCCAGTCGTTCTACAAGCAGCGGGACGAAGTTTTGCTGGACGATGACATTGCGCCTTTGCTCGCCAACACGGTAAAGCGTTACTTGATCGAATTGGCGAATCGATGCGGTCCGCCCGATCGTGCGCCGAAGGAGTGGGATACGGGACGGCTGGCGCGCGAAATCGGAGCAGCAGGTTTGGCAGATTTCAGAGGCTGTCGCGATTCGAAAGATTTGCAGACTCGCTTGTTGGAAAGCTGGACGAGCCTATGGGAGCGGTATGCGGAGCAAGTCGGAGCCGAACGCTTGCAGGCGACGTGGAAAGAGCGGTACGTCCGGACGATCGACCGCTGCTGGCTGGATCATTTGGAGAGGTTGGACCATTTGAAGCAGGGCATCCATTACCAGGCATATGCCCAAAAAGATCCGATCCAGGCGTATCAAGGGGAGGCCTGGGCTTTATTCGGCGCCATGGGCGGCCGCATCGATAGGCAGATCAGCCGGAAGCTGCTCGAGGATATGAGAGAATGGGCGGTCGAGCCGGTACCTAAGGTGGTGTAGCGGAGCATGGAGCGCAAAAACGGATTTCTATCGCGCATACGCAGCCGATTGTTCGGCGGCGGCACGGAAGCGAAGGCGAAGGAATTGATCGTTTCGGAGCCGGAGCAAACGCTCGAGCAGGAAATCGTGCAAAGCGTCGAAACGATCGATTTGAACGAGCAGCTGCAAATGATCCGGATCGCCAACGAATACGCGGAAGCTTACGTTTTTCCGGGAATGCGGATCGATCCTTCCTGGGTGAAGGGGTTCGCCCTGCAGAACGACATTTTCGTAACCGTAGGCGATGAAACGGTAAGCCGCAGCAATCTGGAAGTTTTTTATCAGGACCCGGCGTCGGGGGAGAAGAAGATCGTTTATCTCGTGAGCCTGATCCGCTTTGCGGATGATCATTGGCGCGTCTTTCAAGCGAAGGAGGTGATGCCTACTGAAGTAGGCATCTAATCCTGGCTGGCTTTATATCATCTAGTCTATTAATTCATGAGAGAGAGGTAGAGGCATGGCGAAGCAGAATGAGAGGAAAGGTTCCTCGAAGAAAAACGTAGCGAAATTATTGGTGGCCACGATGGCCGTTACCCCCGTTGTGGCTGTTATGCCTGGGGTTGTTAGTGCGGCGGCAATTGAGGGTACGGCAACCGACAATAGCATTACCATGGAAGCAGGAAATACGACCGTATCGGCAACGGACAACAAATGGGTGATCAATGTAACCACGGGAACATTAAACCCAGCTGTTACAGAAGCGGACTTGAATATTACCGGCTTGCCAACTGGCTTGACGTTTACGGCCGTGAAGGGAACAGGTAACACCATTGATATTACGGTAGGAGGTACTGCTACTTCAACTGTAACTACCCCCACAGCGGTTAACGTGATAGTGAAGGGCAGCGCCGTGACAGACGGTTCGACCGATTCCGCCCCCATTAACGTGACAGTTAATCCAGCACCGGATACGACGGCACCGGCACTGAGCGCAACAAGCGCAAGCGGAACAACGGCGACGGGAACGACGTTGAACTTTACGTCGGACGAAGCCGGCACGTACTACTACTTGGTATACGCAGCGGCAGACGCAGCTCCAACAGCGGCGGACATCGAAGCCCAAGGAGCGGCCGTCGCCAAAGGCACGGCAGCAGCAAGTGCGGGAGCCAACACGGCGAGCGTAACCGGATTGAGCGCATCGACCGCGTACAAAGCGTATGTCATCGTGAAAGACGCGGCGGGCAACGTTTCGAGCGTAGCGGAAATCGCGGTAACGACGACAGCAGCACCGGATACGACGGCACCGGCACTGAGCGCAACAAGCGCAAGCGGAACAACGGCGACGGGAACGACGTTGAACTTTACGTCGGACGAAGCCGGCACGTACTACTACTTGGTATACGCAGCGGC